>DATEAK010000254.1:0-9227 GCA_035288405.1 bacterium
TGGCTTGTCTCCAGTTCCTCGTGAGCGGCGTGAAAGAGGGAGGCGATGGGGCTGGACTCCAGGTGTCGGGTTTTCTTGTAGGAGGATTGCAGGTCGCGGCTGGTCTCGAAAAGTCCCCAGAACTCCAGAGTTTCCCGTTTGGCCCGCCGGAGGACCCGCCATTTGACAAAAATGATCCCCCAGGAGATCACGGAGAACAGCAGCAAAAGAAAGATGACCCCTTTGACTACCAGTCCGGCGGAAAGGATCATTCCCAGGACATTGTGGGGATCACCGGCCCATTGACTGAAAAGGTCTAGAATCTGACCCAGTCCTAGGTCCTCCACGTCTTTTCTCCCCTTGTGCCTATAGCCGATTCGGCTGCTCGTTGCGCATCGGAATAGATGGTTCGAATTGGCACACCGCTGGTCTGGGCCAACATCTTACAGTCCTCGTATTCCGGCGAGATCTGAACAACCCGCTCTTCCAGCTTGCCCAGCTTCACCCTTACGATCCCGAAAGCAGTATGAACTTCCAGCACTTCTCTGTCCAAGATACGTCGGTGTACGCGGTAGGTTCGTACTCCAAAAGTGGAGCTTTCCTGAAGAAGCAGTCTGGTGAGCGAGGCGGCGATTTCCGGCAAACACAAAACGCTCAGCAGAGAGCCGGGCCGATTCTTTTTCATGATCACGGGGGTCAAGAAAACTTCCAGCGCGCCGGCCTTGTACGCCCGCTCGAACAGATGGTCGAAGAATTCCGGATTCATATCGTCGATGTTCGTTTCCAGCACGGCGATTTCTTCCTGGTTTCCTTCGGGAGCTACTTCCTCCTTTTCACCGATCATGAGCCGCAGGAGGTTGGGATATTCCGGGAATTCTCGATCGCCTGCCCCGTAGCCGATTTCCAGAAGCTGAAAAGCGGGCAGCCGTCCGAAGGACTTGGAAAGCGAGGTGATGACTGCAGCCCCCGTCGGGGTGGTGAGTTCGAAGGGAGGACCTGCGCTTACGATCGGAGTTCCCTTTAAGAGGTGTGAGGTCGCCGGACCCGGAACCGGAAGAAGCCCGTGGCTTCCGGAGATCTTCCCGGATCCCACGTTCACGGGAGAAGATGCGACCCAATCCACTTTCAAGGCTCTCAAACCCACCACGGAGCCCACCACGTCGGCCATGGTGTCGAGGGAACCGATCTCGTGAAATCGGACCTCGTCTGGAGGATTCCCGTGGACAGCCCCTTCGCTGGCGGCCATGCGGTCCAGGATCTGACGGCAGGTTGCCTTGACCTCGGCTTCCAGATCGCTGTCTGCTAGGAGTTCAACCATCGACTTATAGCTGAGCGAACTGTCCTGGGGAGAATCCTCAAATGTTACATCCACCTTGGTGCCCTGAATTCCTGCGCGCAGGACCTTGCGGGCTGTAAGCGAGATACGGAACCTTGGAAGTTTGCGGAGTGCACCATTCAAGGTCTCCAGGGGGCAGCCGGCATCGACGATGGCCCCCAGGATCATATCGCCGCTGATCCCTGCGAAGCAATCAAAGTAGGCGATTCTCATGGATGCGGTTCTCTTCCAGCCGGGACCGCGTGGGAAATCCTTTCCTCGTTTTCCTCTCCCAACAGATTAATCATGTGCGCGGTGTATCCACCTCCAAATCCGTTGTCGATATTAACGACCGAAACACCGGAGGCACAACTGTTCAGCATCGCCAGCAGCGCCGACAATCCTCCAAAACTCGCCCCATATCCCGTGCTGGTCGGAACTGCAATCACGGGTTTTGCTACCAGGCCTCCGACAACGCTGGCCAAGGCGCCTTCCATGCCGGCCACGACGACCAGCACCCGCGCCTTGAATAGACATTCCGCCTTGTCTAAGAGGCGATGGAGGCCGGCGACCCCCACATCATAAAGCGTATCGACCGGGCTTCCCAGAGCCCTGGCAGTTCCTGCCGCTTCTTCCGCTACGGGAATGTCCGAGGTTCCCGCCGAGACGACCAGCACCGTTCCCTTGAGTGGGGGAGGTTCGTAAATTTGGATTGTGACGAGCCGGCCCGCAGGATTGTAGACCGCCTCCGGGTGCAGGGGGCGCAGGGCTTCATAAATGCGATCATCGGCCCGGGTAGCCAGCACGTTGCTTCCGCCCGCCAGGATACGAGCGGCAATGGCCGTCACTTGGGCGGGAGTTTTCCCTGCGCAGAAGATCACCTCGGGTGCTCCTTGACGCAAATGACGATGATGGTCAACGTGGGCGAAGCCCAGATCCTCGAACGGCAAGGTGCGCAAGCGGTTCATGGCCTCTGACACGGAAACACGATGCTCGTGGAGATCGTCCAAAATCTGGTGAAGAAGATCAGGGTTCAATTCACACTCTCATTCTGCTTTTAAGTCACGTCCCATGAGATCCATGACCGATTGACGTGGATTTTTCCCATCGTGGAGGATTGCGCAAACCTCTCGGGCAATGGGCAGGTCGATTCCATACTTTTCTCCCAGGCTCACAATGGCCCGCGTGGTTCGCACTCCTTCCGCCACCATGCGCATCTTCTCCAGGATTTCCCTCAGAGGTTTCCCTCTGCCCAACTCCAACCCTACAAAACGATTGCGGCTCAGTTCTCCAGTGCAGGTGAGCACCAGATCGCCGAGTCCCGTAAGACCCGCGAACGTTTCCGGGTTGGCCCCCATGGCGACCCCCAGCCTGGAGATTTCCGCCAGCCCCCGGGTGATCAGGGCCCCCCGGGCGCTGTGGCCCAGTTCAAGGCCATCGCAGGTTCCTGCCGCAATTGCGATAACGTTTTTGTAGGCTCCGCCTAACTCAACTCCAAGTTTATCGAAATTAGTATACACCCGCACCGCCGTGGTTGTGAACAGATCCTGGACCGAGGCAGTTGGACCGGGATCTGGACCTGCCACTGTGATGGCTGTGGGTTTTCCCAGAGCCACTTCCCGAGCAAAGCTCGGACCCGAGAGGGCAAGTACCCTGTTGCTGGGGATGTGGAAGAGGAGTTCGGAGAGGATCTGGGTCATGGTGAGAAGAGAACCTTCCTCGATTCCCTTTGTGGTGCTAATCAACGTAGCGTGTGCCGGGACCGTGGCTCCAAAATCGGTGAAGTGGGAGCGCACGGCATGGGAAGGGAGAGCGCAAATCAGGAACCGGCAGCCGGCGACCGCTTCGGCCATCGAAGTAGAAACGGAAATGCCGGAGGCGAGAGAAATTCCCGGCAAGTAGTCCGGGTTTTGTCTTCCCTGGATTATCATCGCGGCGAGTTCAGGACGCCGCACCCAGAGCTTCACCGGGATTCCTTTGCGAGCCAGGACATGAGCCAGCGTGGTCCCCCAACTTCCAGCTCCGACGACTGTCACCGCGCCTGGAAGTTTCATCCCTTGATGACCCCGATTGGTCTGAGCTTAGCCACCTTGCGGGAAATGCCGGCCTGGTGGACGACATCAACGACCGCGTGGATGTCCTTGTACGCCTCCGGCATCTCCTCCACTACCGTGTCTCGTCCTGTGGCTCTGAGAATAATTCCCTGATCCTCCAGTTCCCGGTAGATGCTGCGCCCGCGAGCCGCGCGTTTGGCCGCGTGCCGGCTCAACACCCGACCGGCGCCATGGCAGGTGCTCCCAAATGTCTCGGCCATGGCCAGAGGTGTCCCTACCAGCACATAGGAATTCGTCCCCATGTCTCCAGGGATAAGGACCGGATGCCCCACCGCGCGATATGCCTGGGGGACATCCGGATGTCCGGCCGGGAAGGCGCGGGTTGCGCCCTTGCGGTGGACGGCCACCTTCCTTT
The DNA here is from genome assembly GCA_035288405.1 of bacterium. Lineage (GTDB taxonomy): Bacteria > JACPSX01 > JACPSX01 > JACPSX01 > JACPSX01 > JACPSX01. The sequence continues at coordinate 3,764 of DATEAK010000254.1, forward strand.
TCTCTCCTTCCATCTCGTGTTCCTCAATCTTCACGATGTTGTGAGCCACGTCGTAAACGACTGCCGCAGCGAGTTCCCGAGGACTGATCCGGAGACTTTTCAGGAACACCTCCTCGACCCAATGGGTAATAAACTGGCGGTTTGCCCAGGCGAAATTCGCCGCCGCCCGCATCGCACCCAGATAGAGCCGTCCTTCGGGAGAATCCAAGGGAGCACAGGCAAGCTGGCGATCCGGTAGGTGGATATCGTATTTGGCCATGGCCTGGTTCATCGTGACCAGAAAGTCCGTGCACACCTGGTGGCCAAAACCCCGAGATCCGGTGTGGATCATGATGGTGACTTGCCCCAGTCGCAGGCCAAAGGCCTCTGCACATTGTTCATCGAAGACTTCCTGGATGTACTGCACCTCGACAAAATGATTTCCCGAACCCAGAGTACCTTGCTGGGGACGGCCTCGCTCCAGGGCCTTGGAGCTTACGGCGTCGGGGTCGGCCGCCTCAAGACAGCCTCCTTCCTCCATGTGCTCCAGATCCTCGGGGTGACCGTAGCCTTGCTTCACAACCCAGCGGGCCCCTTCCAGCAGCAGATGGCGCTCGTCTCCCGGGGAGAGTCGCACCCGCCCCTTAGAGCCCACGCCGCTGGGAATTTCGCGGTACAGCCCCTCCACCAGGTCTTTCATGCGGCCCTGGACATCTTCTCGCTGAAGGTTTGTGCGGAGAAGACGGACGCCGCAATTGATATCGTAGCCTGTTCCTCCGGGGGACACGATCCCTTCCCGGAGATCCGTGGCCACCACCCCTCCAATGGGGAGCCCATAGCCGTAGTGGATGTCGGGCATGGCCAGGGAAGCCTTCACAATTCCCGGGAACGTGGCTCCGTTGGCCACCTGCTCAAGGCAATTATCCTCCCGAATCGCTTCCATCAAGCGCTCGTCGGCATAGATGATGCCGGGGACCCGCATTCCTGCCTTATAACTCTTAGGAATTTCCCAGCGATAGGGATCCAGTTGTTTCATGGGCACTGACATCGTGTGGCCCTCCTCAACTGCGAGATCCACAAGTCCACGCACTCTCGGTGCCTACAGGTCGACAATGACTTGCGCTTCCCACCCAGTTTTTCTGGCCCTGACCTGGAGCCGGTGGTAGGTCACTGCTTTCACCTCGCGTCGGAAGTGATGGCGCTCCGGATCTCGTTTCTCCCCCCGAATGACGGCTCGTAAATGAGTATCGCTTAGTTCTTCGACGATGAACTCTTTTCCTAAAAACTCTTCGACCTCAAGGAGGTAAAGAAGTTCATTGAGCCAGTGAAGCAGGAGTTCCTCCCGGTTCGCTCCTTGGACACTGACGGCCATTTCCATTTGCGGCCGGATATCTGCCGGGTCGATTGTGATGGCCATGAGGCCCAGTGCGGCATGAGAAAAGAGTTCTGGCAGTGTCCGGCCATAGGCAACGATTCCCATATCAGCAGTGGTCGCAATCAGCCTGAATTCTTTTTGCCGAGATCGATAACGAGCTTCCATCATACTACGGGTCTAACGGATCCAGTGGAAAATGCCGGAGTTGTCGATGATGTAGCGAAAGACGGCCCGGATCCGCAGGCGATCGCGGTGCATCCGATCCGGCAAGGGATTATAGGGAGCTGCCATTTTCACGGCCCTCATGGCCTCCTCATCCAGGATTCGATAACCGGAAGGTTCTTCGAGTTCAACATTTTCAAGCTTTCCATTGTGCCCGATGGTAAACGCGAGCACGAGGTCCCCTCCGATCCCCTTCCTTCCGGCTTCTTCGGGGTAAGTCCACGTAAGCTCAATTTGCCGTTTCACGGAAGCCAGGTAAGCCGCCTTGTCGAGAGAGGTGGAGCTCAGGGATACCGTGTCGTCGCCGCCCAGATCCACATCGGACTTTGGAATGCTGCGGGAGAAACGATCCAGGTCCGCCTTGCTCAACATGGGGACTCCGCTCTTCCCTGAGCCGGATTTTTCCGCCCCGGCTGAGGATCCTCCCGACTGACCCTGCTGTCCTCCTTTGGTACCTTCCCGGAAGGGAAAGAGGGCTTGGGGAGGGATGGGAGCCCGCGCCGCTAAATCGGTTCCACCCCCCGCACCGGGTGAGCCCCGCCCCGATTCTCCACCAGAAGGCCTCGGTGGCCCGGTTTGCGGGGAGGGAAGAGGAGTGGCCTTGGCCAAAGCCTCCGGGGGCTCAGGAGATCGTTTCAAGGGGAGCCCCTTTTCGGCTGGAGGAGTTGGGACTACCGGGGTGGAGGTGACTCCAGGGGGTTGTGCCTTTTCGGGCGCTTGTGGAGTGGCCTTGGTCAAAGCCTCCGGGGGCTCAGGAGATCGTTTCAGGGGGAGCCCCTTTTCGGCCGGAGGAGATGGGACTGCCGGGGTGGAGGTGACTCCAGGGGGTTGTGCCTTTTCGGGCGCTTGAGGAGTGGCCTTGGCCAGAGCTTGCGGGGGCTCAGGAGATCGTTTCAAGGGGAGCCCCTTTTCGGCCGGTGAGGCTGGGACTGCCGGGGTGGAGGTGACTCCAGGAGGTTGCGTCTTTTCGGGCGCTTGTGGTTTGGTCACAGGCGGGAGAGATTCAGCCGGTGTGGGAGCCTCCGCGGGAACGTTCAAACCCTTTGTTGGTGCAGCGGGGCTGGAGGGTAATGGGGAAGGAAGCTTTGCAGCCAATTCAGGAGGCTGCGAGCGGAATTCTCGATCGGGAGTTTTCGGGGACATCTTGGGCTGGGAAGGAACCCCGGTTCCAAGAGAGGCTGCTGATCTGGGCCGGGAAGTTTCAGGGATTCCGGAGGGGACGGCTGGAAGTTCCACAATCCGAATCCGTCCGGGAATCTTTGCCGGTTGAGGACTGGAACGAAACAGAATTAAGGAAGTGAGAATTGCCCCGTGAAAGAGGAAGGAAAAAAGCAGGAAATAGACCCACCGCGAGGGTCCTGTTTCGACCGAGTAAGTCACGACTCCAACCCCGTAAGATTCTGAAACTCTTTTCATTCCTGAGAGAAGAGTAGCATAGGGTGTGTGCCCTCGCAATGACAAAGCTGGAGACTCCGAGCCCCAAGAAAAACAGCAGGCCGCAGTTTATTTGACAGGATCTTGCTCCCCGGGTTCCGAGAGGAATTCTCGGCGCGGTGATTTCTGTTGAGCGGTTCGAGTTTGTGCTACTTCTGGCTGGACTCTAGCCGGCGGAGTTCTTGAGCTTCGAAGCTACGAAACTTTCCCGCTTCGACCCACTGGGGCCACCGAGTCCCGCGGTGCTCGATCTTTTCAGCGGGGTCGCCCTGCAACAGATGACAAACCCGACATTCCCGAGCCTGAGTATAAGGGGGCTGGTTGTAGAGTCTGACTACAGTAGCGACGTGCTGGTCGGGCAGGAAGCTCTTGTGGATGTGGCAACCCTGGCAATAATCGTTAATGACCCGGTTATTTTCGGTAAATTCAAACTTTCCCTGGAATGCCTGTTGAATTCGGGGGGTGGAACAGGAAACCAACGCTAGGAGGAGGATTCCAACCAAGAGACCGAATCGTAGAGCACTCCCAAACCATCGGTTCACGCGATTTCTCTCCTTCTTCTCAACCCCCGTCTTCTTCGATGGAAGAGCAGGAAGGTAAAAAGCCTACACATTATGTTAAGGCCCGCAACGGCCGGCTTGCCAGGTAAGAGCAGAGAGGAGAGTAGTGCCTAAACCCTCTCAAGTCAAGCGAAAATTAGGTTTTGACCCCCAAAGGAAAGAAGTGCTTGAACACTCCGTGGAGAACCGGCGGTGCTATTCGATACGGATGGACGGCGCCCCGAGCAGATGGTTCACTATGCCCTGCAGGTCCGGGAGATTCGTACCTTGTCCGGTTAGGAAGAAGGCGCCCACCACCAAGCTGAAGACTGCGGCGGTGACCCCGAGGACCGTGTACACGTTGCGCTTGGCCGCGGCCGAGACGAACCCGAAGGAGGAAAAAGCCGCCACCAGAGAATTCGAGATAATGAGGCCCAGGACAAAGGAGAGGAGAAGGAAAGAGCCTGTGAACGTGGAGGTCGCGCCTGCGGCGCTGGCAAGGAGCAGAGTTTGCGTGCCGGTTTCTGCTCCAAAGCCGTGGATCATGCCCACACCGTACGCAGCCTTGGGGCTGTACCGGGAAATATCGTGGGAGTGGTCGACCGCATGTCCCGTAATTTTTCCCTTCACCGTTCTCCAGCCCCGGGCCGCCAGGGAAAACACCAGCATCCACCGGCTGCGCAAACGGAACGACCTGCCGTATCGCCAGATCGAGTAGAAGATCCACACCCCCAGCACGACGAGCGTCACACCGACCACGCGCTCCATGAGCGGATCGATCCACTTCGGAAGAAGAGCGCCGACCCAGATGGCCAGCAGCCCGAGCACGACCACCACGCTGGCGTGCCCCAGGGCGTAAAGCTCCGCCAGGAAAAAGCTCTTCCAAACTCCGACCAAGGGCCGGGTCTTGGGCGGTGCGACTGCGACCGCTACCGCCTGGTCAGCGTCGGGAAAATCGCCGATATCCCCCGGATCCAGGTCCTCGTTCTCATCGCCGACGGTCGTGGAACCGGTGATGTCCGTAATGGCGGCGATGTGATCCCAGTCGATGCCGTGCCGCAGCCCGAGCACCACGCCCAGACTGATCATTGTCAGGAGACCGCCTTCCAACTTGCCTACCTCCTACAGAGCCCCTCGCAGATGAATTTCGTCAGGTCAGCTTCTTGCCCGTCGAAGTGACCGTGAGCTTGCCGTGCTTGACCCCTTTGGTGCCGATCAGGCGGTCGGCGATTTTCTTGATCTCGTTTCCTTTCCCCCGCACCACGAGGACCTCCAGGCAGTTGTGCTCGTCCAGGTGGACGTGCATCGAGGAGACCGTGGAGTTGTGGAAGTGATGCTGCATGTCGGTCAGCGTATCCGTCAGCTCGCGGGTATCGTGGGAGTAGACCAGAGTGATGGCCCCCACGATTTCCCGGTCGCCCGCGTCCCATTCCTGTTTGACCAGATTGTCCCGGATCAGATCCCGGATGGCTTCGCTGCGGTTCGAATACCCCTTACGTGTGATCAGGTGATCGAACTGCTTGAGGAGATCTTCTTCCAGGGAAATGCCGAATCGGGTGAGGGACATGGAAAACTCCGTGTGCTACCAATTAAAATTCCGTGGCACGTTTATACGGCATGGAAGGAGGGCTGTCAATTCTTTTTTGGTCTTTGCGCTCGCGCCTCTTGGAGCCGCGTACGTTCTGGTGGCAATGGGTGCTTTTTGGTATCATTTTAAACGTCCGTTCAGTGCATGGTGTGCCGGCGCCCCGCCAGGGAATGGAGATCGGGAACCAGATGTTTGAGCCCTTGTATCTTGCCACTCAGCGCAGCGGCGATCTGGGAGAGAAGGTCCATGCGGCCCGGGATCTGTTGCGATCCTGCCGGATCTGCCCCAGGGAGTGCGAGGTCGATCGGCTGGCCGGCGAACGGGGGG
>DATEAK010000255.1:0-2671 GCA_035288405.1 bacterium
GCCAATGGCATCCCCTCCAATCGCAGCGTGCAAGTGAGCCTGGACGCCATCAAAGCCGACAGCCCGGACAAGAAGATTCCGACGATCGAGGAAGTCGTCGACTTCGGTCTCCTGCGTCGCGCACAAAAGGAACTGGGCGTAAAGGGCCCATAGGGGAACCCGATCCGGAAAATCGAAACGTTATTCTTACTCACAACGGAGAACGGAAATGGGAGACACCTATCGCACAATCCGTGTAGCCGCCGTGCAAGCGGCTCCGGTATTCTTGGACCGCGAGAAGACCGTGGAAAAAGCTGGCGCGATCATTCGCGAGGCGGGAGCGGCGGGAGCTCATCTGGTGGGGTTCCCCGAAGGTTTTATCCCCACCCACCCCTTGTGGTTTCACTTCCATGCCGCCAGCAGCGTCAAGGGCCTGCAATTTAGCCGCGAGCTGTTCTGCAACTCGGTGGAAATTCCGGGGCCCGCCACCGAGGAACTGTGCCGGGCGGCCCGGGAGGCCCGGATCTACGTGGTCATGGGGTTGTGCGAGAAGACCCCGGGTCGAATGGGGACGCTCTACAATACTCTTCTCTTCATCGATGATCACGGCAACATCATGGGCCGTCACCGCAAGCTCCACCCCACCCTGGGCGAGCGCATCGTCCATGCCCCGGGAGACGCGGAGGGGTTGCGGGCCTTCCCGACGGAATTCGGCGCCGTCAGCGGACTCATGTGCGGAGAAAACTCAAATGCATTGTCCATTTTCTCCCTGGACGCCCAGGGGACCACGGTTCATGTGGCCAGCTGGCCCTCTCACTTCAGTCTCTCGACGAACATGGGGGAGACAATCGAAGTCGCCAGCAAGGCCCTGGCGTACCAGACGAAATCTTTCGTGCTCAATGCCGTCGGGGGCATCAGTGATCTCATGCGGGAAGTTCTTCCCGTCACGGATGAGGATCGGGCATTTCTTGCCCGTCATCATGGGGGGGCTTCCGTCGTCGCTCCCCGCGGGAAGTTCATTGCCGGACCTATGGATCCCGGCGAGGGGATTCAGTACGCGGACATCAACATCTCGGACATCATCATCCCTAAAATCACTCAGGATTTCTCCGGGCACTACAACCGGTTCGATATCTTTTCGCTGAGCGTGAAGGCAGGCGGGAATCCGCCCGTCAGGCGCTTGTCCTCCGGTGTCGCGGAATATGACAATGAGAAAACTCTTTCGGAACCGCTGCCCAAGCGAGAGATCCCAAGCAATTCGTTCCCCCTTCTGACATCCGAGTAAAGAAGCATTCAGCGATCAGCCGCCAGCATTCCGCTTTACCCCCTCCCCACCCTCCCCCTTCGAAGGGGGAGGGAACGGGGAAAGGGTGACTTCTGGCTGACTGCTTCAAAACCGAAATATCCGGAGCGCGTTTTTGTAAAAGATTTTTTCCTTGTCTTCCGAGGACAGGTCCAGTTCCTCCATGGCCTTGAGGGCCATGGGGTAGAACTGATCGTCTCTCCCGCCGCGCCCGTGGGGGTAATCTCCGCCGAACAAAACGTGGTCCGTGCCTACGGTCTCGCAGACAAACCGTATGGCGGCAGCCCGCACGGGCCCTGCAATATCGTAGTAAATCTTCTTGAAATGATCTTCCGGAGTCCCGGAGCATTCCGGATTTCCTTCCCACCAGTTCAGGCGGTCCAGATACATGAGGGTCATGCCTCCCAGGTGGGCTCCGATCAACTTAAGCAGCGGGTGACGATCGAAGATCCCCGAGAGAACGAGCCGCGAGAGAGCGAGAGTCGAATCGGCGGGCCAGTTGAGCTTTTGCAGAAGAGAGTATTTATGCCAGCGGGGATGGCAGAGGGCATTGTGGGGATGGAGGAAAATAGGCACGTCGTAGCGCGTCGCCTCGGCCCAGAAGGGTCTGTACTCCGGATCGTCGAGAGACTTTTCGCCGCCGATGTTGGTAGGCAAAACCACGCCGTGGGCACCCAGCTCCCGAAAACAGCGATGCAGTTCCGTGAGCGCATCATCCATGTGGACCAACGGGATGCGGGCAAACCACTTCAGGCGGTCGGGATACCGGCTGCAATAATCGGCGTACGCATCGTTGCAGAGCGTGGCGAGTTCCAGAGCCCGCTTCCGGTTGAAGCCGACCTCGATTCCGCCGGCTGGATTCGAGAGCACTCCGATGTCGATACCGTATGTATCCAAATGCCCGATATATTCCTCATAGGTGAAGGGATGAAAGCCAACGCCCCGAGGATCTCCCTTGGAGGCCTCTGGAACCAATTCGAGAAATTTGGCCGGAAAAGCATGGAAATGAGTATCGATGATCATGAGAGGGCCCTTTCAGTGCAAGGAAAAGAGGTGATCGGCCAAGAGAATGGGTGGATTCTATGGGAAACGCCGGTCTTTTACAAGGATCTGTGATCGCTCGCTCACTTCGGTTTTCACAGCAGAGGATTCTCGCACGAAAGATACCGTCCCCAAACCTTCGGAGGTGCCCCCTTGGGCTCTCGAACGGCTTGCGGCGAGGAGTGAGAGGGCACGGGGAACCTTGCGCCTGCGGCAATAATTCTGTTATAGTTGATGCAGATTTTCGGTCATCGAGAAGAGGAGTGGTCGGTGTTTGGGATCGGTTTTCAAGAACTTATCATCATCTTCATCGTAGCCCTCCTGGTCGTGGGTCCCAAAAAGCTCCCC
>DATEAK010000256.1:0-10328 GCA_035288405.1 bacterium
TTGTTTCTTCTCTTGTCCAACCCTCTTCCCGCTTCCTTGTGGGGGCTCCCGAAAAAACTCAGAACGATCGTCGGTCGCTTGTTGGTGAAGGACTCTCACTTCCGTGGCGCCCTTCGATGTTTGACGTTTATGCCGATCGCCTGGCTTGTCTATGTGATTGACCTGTGGGTCTGGCACCACCCATTGCTCTACCAGGCGGCCTTGAGGGATCGCTTGATCCATGACGTCGAGCACCTCCTCTTTTTCTTCACAGCCCTTCTCTTCTGGTGGCCCATTGCAAATCCGGCACCCAGATTGCACCGCTCCTCTTCTTACGGATTCCGCATCGGATACCTCATTGCTGCCACATTGCAAAACACGATTCTCGGCATGGTCATTTCGTTACCGGACAGGGTTCTCTACCCCTTCTATTCATCCCTTCCTCTTCTTCGCAGCCTCAGCCCGATAAACGATCAAGCTTTAGGCGGAGGGATTATGTGGGTGAATGGGCACATGTATCTCGTTCCGATCTTGTTCTTGGTCGCCCGGTACCGTGTTCATGAGGAGAAGTTGCATGGCATTCTTCATTCACGGCTCGCCGGATCTAAGGAATGGGTGCGCTGAGAGGCCATTGACCGTCTTCCCGGCAAACCTCCCGGACCTCTTAGGGATTGCATGAATCCCGAAGGGAGCAAGTCCCTCCTCTCTTTGATTTTTCGCGCCGGCTTTCCGTTTCTCTATGAGAGTTTGGTTTGAATGAAATTCTTGGAATATTCCAGCAAGGCTCCGAAGGCCTTGCGCCGTGAGGCCGGCCTCGTTTGTTGAACCACGGCCATTACCAAAGAGAGGTTTGGCCTGTGCGTTGACATAACTGGGTGCCGAAAGTATGATAGCGTCACGGGAGAACGGCGATGGAACAACCCTGGCACAGGTTCTACGACGAAAGCGTACCGCATACGCTTACCTATCCTCATGTGAGTCTCCCGGAACTTCTGGAAGAGTCGGGCCGCATTCACGGCCACAGGCCGGCGTTGATCTTCTTTGGCACGGTCCTCAACTATCGCAAATTAATCGATCAGATCAATCGTCTGGCCGCCGCCCTCTCTGCCCTCGGGGTGGAAGAGGGAGATCGGGTAGCCCTGTTGTTTCCCAACTGCCCGCAAGCCGTGATTGCCTACTATGCGGTCTTGAAGTTGGGGGCTATTGTGGTCCAAACGAATCCTCTCTACAAGGAAGAGGAAATTGTCCGCCAGTGGCAGGACGCAGGGTGTGAAACTGCCATTGTCTTGGATCGATTGCTCCCTAGGGGCAATCGTCTCTGGAACGAAACCCCCGTCCGTCAAGTGGTGTCGGCCTCTCTCAAAGATTATCTGTCGTTTCCCAAGGCGACGGCCTATGCAGTTAAGATGGCTTTGGCCGGGGAGCGTCATTCTATTCATTCCCATCCCGGGATCTTCTCCTGGCAGGACCTGCTTCGCTCCTGTCCACCTTCACCGCCCCAAAGACGGGTGGATCCTGAGAGCGTCGCCTTGCTCCAGTATACGGGGGGGACTACCGGATTTGCGAAAGGAGCGATCCTGACCCATCGGAATCTGGTGAGCAATGTGATCCAGCTCATTGCCTGGACACCCCGGATGGTCTCGGGTCGCGAGAGATTCCTCGGGGTACTCCCTTTTTTCCATGCTTACGGTATGACTGCTGCCATGAATTTGCCCTTGGCCTGTGGTTTTTCCGTGATCCTGTTGCCACGGTTTGATGTAAGAGAGGTTCTTCATACAATTGGCAAGTACCAACCCACGGCTTTTCCCGGAGTTCCTGCGATGTTCCTGGCGATTCTGAATCATCCCCGTGTGAAAACCACAAACATGAGGTCCATTGCCGTGGCCATGAGCGGAGCCTCGGCATTACCCGCAGGGGTGACCGGCCAGTTCGAGGCATTGACGGGGGGCAGCGTGTTTGAGGGGTACGGTCTTACGGAAGCATCCCCTGTCACGCACAGCAACCCCCTGTATTCGGTCAAGAAGGAGGGGAGCATTGGCATTCCCTTGCCGGATACGGAAGCACGGATTGTCGATTCGTTGCAGGGAGAACGAGAATTGCCTCCGGGGGAAGTGGGGGAACTTTGTGTCAAAGGTCCGCAGATCATGTCCGGCTTCTGGAACCGGGAGGAGGAAACCCGTGAGGTTCTGCGAGGAGGGTGGCTCTACACGGGAGATCTCGCCCGGCGCGATGAAGATGGCTTTTTCTATATCGTGGATCGTAAAAAGGATCTTATCATCGTCATGGGATATAACGTCTATCCGGTCGAGGTGGAGGAAGTCCTCAAAACTCATCCTTTGGTATCAGACGCTGCCGTCGTCGGTGTGAGTGACCGAGTCAAGGGGGAAGTGGTCAAGGCGTTCGTTGTCTTGCGCCCTGGTGCTCGGCTTCTCGAGAGCGAGGTGAAAAGCTTTTGCCGCAAGCACCTGGCTGCTTTTAAAGTTCCGGTTAGAGTGGAGTTTCGCCAAGAACTCCCCAAGACCCTCATTGGCAAGGTTCTACGAAAGGACCTCCGCCGGGACTCTGTTGGGGATTTCCCGGCCGACTAGGTAGCTGCTGTAGATCAATCTTCGCCCCCGGCCTTGGGATTTGCAGATTCGACATGATGGAAGGGGCCCGCTGCCCCTTTAGGGGAATCATGACACGAATTGGCCCGCTTTCCTCGGAGGAATTCAACACTCTCCTGGTAGAGCACATGCAACCTCTTTACAACTTGGCGCTATGGCTCTGCAAGGACAGTCACCAAGCCTCCGATCTAGCGCAAGAGACCCTGTTAAAGGCCCTTCGGGCCCGGGAGAGTTTCCAGGGGGGAACCAATCTCAAAGCCTGGTTGTTTACCATTCTGAGGAACTGTTTTATTAATATCCTGAAGAGACGAGGGAAAGAAGAAAGCTTTGATTTTGAAGTGGAAAACGCCGGGGAAGTGGAAAGTGGGCCGGGAACTGCTTATGGCGAGCTGCCCCCGTTTCTCATGCGGTCCGATATTGATCGGGCCCTGGAAAAGCTGCCAGGCGGGTGGAGGTTTCTGATTCTAATGGTAGACCTCGAAGGCCTCTCCTTAGCGGAAGCGGCCGCGGTCTTGGGGGTGCCGGTGGGTACCGTGAAGTCTCGGTTATTTCGTGCTCGCATGATCCTGTCTCGTCAGTTGAGAGACTATCGGGTTTCCGGTCGAGGGGATGGACCTTAAGATGGATTGTAAAGATGTCCAGGAGCGAATTGAAGAGCTGGTGCACGGTTTCGTGCCTGCGGCCGAAGAAGAGGCGCTGAGAGCTCACCTCCTTGCCTGTAAGCTTTGCGCGCAACGCTACCAGTGGGTGGAGAAGCTGGCCCTGGAAATTGCCGGCAAAGCCACGAACCATGCTCTCCCGGAGGAACTTCGCCGATCAATCGAGAAGGATTTGATGCGCACAGCGTCCAGAAGGTCATGGCTGCGCCCGGCAGTGTGGGTTCCGGCCGCGGCTCTGGCGGTTGTGATCTTGGCGCTGACCGTGCTGTTCGGAAGGCCTGAGCGCAGGTCAATTCAGGTTAACCAGGTGATTCAAGCGGTTGTTCGCGACTATCAGGGGCAATGGTTTAATTCCCGGCTAGGAGATCCCCATTTGGTCGGGGCCGACCTTCAGCGTTGGCTCGATAAGGCCATGGACCTGGAAAAAAAACTCCCTTTTCAGGGAAACGATGAGTTTGTTCTTCTAGGAGCCCGCAAGGTGGAGGTGTCAGGGCGTCAGGGGGCTCTCCTGGTCTATCGCCGGGAAGAGGCCGTTATCGGCTTCTTTATTCTTCCCGCCAAGGGAATCAACTTCCCTGTCCAACCCGATGGCCGCAGGCGCGTGCTTGCGGAGCAAACGGGATACGTCTCCCTGACCTGGCCTTGGGATTCCTACGTTTGCTCGCTGGTTTCAACGCAGAAAAATCGGGAGCAGGTGGTCGCTTTGTGGGAAAGGATGAGATCCCGCCCACCAAGTGGTTAAGCGGATCCTCTTTCTGGAATAAAAGGAGAAGGGAAGAGCGCTAAGCTGCTTTCTTGGCTGTGGCCTTCCTATCTTTGCGCCTTTTGGCGTTTAACTTGAATTGATGACGCATCCGTTTGTGCTTGCTTTTGCTCCGGGCCATAGTTTCCTCCTTCTTAATTTGCTTTTTCCCCACATCTGATCAACATTCAGGATTTCACTGCCGACAAAAGCGCATTATAAGGGGCTGGAAGCCAATTGTAAAGTATGGGGGATCCGTGGTCCTTCTCCGGGTATTCCCGAGTCATAGGGGAAGGAGTCGCCCTCCTATTTTTCCAAAGACCGTGACTGGTGGGTATCTTGGGCGGCAGAAGGACAGCGGACCTTGAGAGCGTGGGGGAGGATGCTCACGGTCAGAGTTTCCCCTGCCTCAAAATTTTCCCCATCCACCTGAACGGTGCCGGCTGGTCTGCGGATGAGGGTGATTTTCTCCCCGATTGCTTGAAAACTTCCCGGGGTCTTTTGAATTTTGCCAGTGAAGAGTTTTGGCAGATGGAAGGCTGCCTTCAGCGGACTCATGACAGGAATCATGCAAACATTCAGGAGACCGTCGTCCGCTTTCGCGTCCGGTGCGATGATGGCCCGGTTCCCGTACTGACGGGTGTTGGCAAAGGTGAGTAGAAAGGGACGAAAAGAAAACTCGCGCCCATTGATGATGACGGTCACGCAAGGAGGTTTGTAGCGGAAGAATTCCCGAATTCCGAGCAGGAGATATTGCCAGAAACCCCTGCGTTCTGCCGCGCTTTTGTTAAAAACCTTGCTGAGCCATGCTTCGAATCCGACTCCTGCCGTGCCCAGGAAATAGCGGTGGGCGATCATGCCGACATCGATAGCCTGCGTCTTCCCTTCGATAAGAATACGGCAGGCTGCTTCGGGGTCCCGGGGAATACCGAGTTCCCGGGCCAGCCCGTTTCCGGAACCTGCCGGGATAATTCCCAGGCAGGAAGGAGTGCCCACGACTGCGGAGGCTACTTCATTGACGGTTCCGTCACCTCCCACCGCAACCACCAGCGCGCACTGTTGGGCGACTGCCTCGCTGGCCAAACGCGTCCCATCCCCGGCCCGCTCGGTAAGGAAAATGTCGTAGGAGGAACTGCTCCCTGCCAGAACTCTGGCAATGACCGCCCGGATCTCGGAAATCCGGCGGTGGGTCCCGGCAATTGGGTTAATTATGAAGCGGATCTTTTTCACAAGGAGGTCACAGATGAAAGGAAGCCCGGGTTTTGTATCGATCCAGATCCAAAGGGGCGGATTCGGATGCCTGTGCCGTAAGTTTGGAAGTGCGACTCTTGCTCCCCTCCACGGCCGGCTGGTCAAATGGATTTGATCCTCTGAGAAGAGCCGAGTAGACAACGGTGTATTGCCATAGGCCGATTAGCTTCCCGATGTTCTCGGCGGCCAAGTCGTCAACGGTCAAGACTGCCCAGGGCAGCCCCTGCGCCCTTGCTTCTTCCACGACCCCCATATGTTCCAGTGCCAAGAATTCCCCGGCCCCGAGCCAGTTGTTCAATTTCCAATTCTCTTCGAAGTGAGCCACTTGTAAGCTGATGCCGACCATGTTGCGGCGACCCCCGAAGAACCTCTGATTCGTGTGGTGCTGGGATTCCGGAGCGGAGGCCATGACCAGGGAAATTCCCCAGGAATCCTTGCCGAAAGTTTCGTGACAGAGCTGTACGATGAGCTCTCCGATTCCCATCAGCTTCCGGCAGTAGACGGGGAAGAAGAGGTCACAAAAACCCAGAGTTTCAGCTCGGAAGAGCCTAAAAGCAAGATCCTTGGCGGGGTTTTCCTGCAAAGAGACCTGAGACGCACAGAGCTCGTATGCCTGCTCAAGACCACGAACGACCTGAGAGATGGTTGTCAATCCTCCATCGAGAATCGAAAGAGGAAGTAAAGAGTTGATCTGTCCAGCCGTGAAGCGGCCACCAACTTCCTCCGGATGGGCAACGCAGGGAAGGCGTCTCTGAGAGGCAAACTGGAATAGCCGGGAACGGTCATTTTGGCTTGTAACGATCAAGATCGGATAGTGCCGCGAATGGAGGATATCCGTTTCCATGAGGACGTTTTCGGTATTTCCGGATTTACTCACGGCGATGATTAAGGTGTTTTCCGGCGAAAGGCCGCTGGCCTCGGCCAGCAGGAGACCAAAAAGGCCCGTGGGGTCCGTGCTGTCCAGTAGATGGACCTTCTTGGCCGTGTTCCCCTCGAAGATCGCTTGGTAGAGGGCCCATACGTTGCGGATCGATCCGCCATTGCCGGCCACTACGATATGCCTCAAGCGGGAGTAAGGTTCAATGTGCGAGGTGATGGTGTCCGGATCCGCCCTGACAGTGGCAAAGGAAGGGATAGGATCTCCCCCCTGGTATTGGGAAATACTTTCCTGGATTGCTGAGAAACTGTTCAGATAGTTCTCGGCAACCCGGAATTGTTCCTGGACTCTTGGATCCGAAGCAGGAGGTTCGCTCCAGGTTTCCGTGTAGAGATGGATCGTCATGGAAATCCTTTATCACATTACGGAGAGTACTTTAGGGGAAATGGGAGAGCAAGTCAACGAGCATCCCATGCCTCCAGCGGGTCCAATGAAGCCGTTTTCAGGAAACAGGATGCGCCAAAAATGCCTCGAGTTGGTCGCGAAAACCTTCAGGCAGCGAGATAAATTCGACCCCGTAGTAAATGCAGTTGTACGGGCCGGGCCGGCTGTTCCGGACAAGGCAAGGAAGCTGGACCTGGGAGGAATCATCGTTGAGTTGAAAGTCCAGAACGAAACCTTGGCCGATGTTAAACCCCTTAATTTCCGTCAGGACGCAGGCACCGCCGGGACTTAGGTCAACGAGGGTTCCGTCGCCGAGAATGGGGGCTTCTTCCGGCTTCACACCCAGTTTGCCGTCCCGAATCGACGTCCAGACGGAAACCTTGATCCGATCGTGCTTCCGGATTGACTTCCCTTCCATGTTATCTGGATAGTGCAAAACGAGGGTGGGCAGGTTTTTCTTCATCAGGGAGGTTTCCCCTGTGAAAGCAATTCCCTCATCATTGATGCACGTGATGGTGACCTTTTCTCCTGTACCCTTATAGACAAGACTGTTGTCAAGCTTGGTCAGTCGTAGGGTAAGATGTCTCCAGGAATCGAAGGACTGGACGATTCCCTTATAGGAGCGCTCCGCAATCTTCAGGAACACCACGCTCCCCTCGTTAAACGTAGGCTGGCTTTCGGTCAAGAGGAGATCCTCCCCGATTGGTGAACTCCCGTAAGGTAAATTCCGTAGCCCGTTAATAAATCGGTTCATGGTCCCGAAAACTTTAACCAGGTGACCTTGCCGGGGCGATTCACGAACCTTTCCTGAGACCCTGAGTCTCTCCCACGGAGGGCTTCGGTAGCAAAACCTTCTGGTGGGATCCCTGAATGATCCCGTTAGAGGGAGTCCGGTCCCTTGGCTTTTTCCCGGTCTTGATCGTACAAGGATCTTTCGCTTGGTGATGGTCCGAGAGGATTTTCCGATCGTGCCTTGTTTTCTACCGGGACTTTCATTACTGTGGTATATAATCTCGCGCGCGAATGCAACAACAGGAGGATCGGGTGCAAATCGGGATCATCGGCTTGTCTTTATCCGGGAAATCAACTCTCTTTACGGCGATGACCGGTAGTCATGCCCTTGCCCACCCTGCTCAAAGCGGGAAGGGTCAATTTCAAGTCGCGACGATCAAGGTTCCGGATCCCCGTCTGGAGCAGCTTGTGCAAATGTTTCAACCGCGGAAGGTCACTCATGCCATCATCGAATACCTGGACTTCCCTGGTCCTCCGGCAGGGACCAAACATCCCCTGCTTCTCGTGCCCCAGTCTCGTGAGGTGGAGGCCTTGGCTCTGGTTATCAGAGCCTTTGAGGATGACGGGGTAGTCCATCCCCTGGGAGGAATCGATATCCCCCGGGATCTGGATTACGTGGAGACAGAGCTGATCTTGGCAGACCTTCAGCTTATCGAAAATCGTCTGGAACGGTTGAAAAAGGGGGGAACGAAAGGGGAGAGATCTCTGCAGCTGGAAGCGGACCTTCTGGCCCGCTGCCAGTCAGCCCTTCTA
This sequence comes from bacterium, assembly GCA_035288405.1. Taxonomy (GTDB): domain Bacteria; phylum JACPSX01; class JACPSX01; order JACPSX01; family JACPSX01; genus JACPSX01. The sequence goes on from DATEAK010000256.1 coordinate 8,104, forward strand.
GACGGGACCTCTCTAAGGCTGCTGGAATTTTCCGGGGAGGATGTCAAGCGTCTACGGGGCTTCCAACTTTATACTCTGAAACCTCTGTTGGTTATCGTTAACCAAGGAGAGAAGGATATGGGCGGTGAAGTTTCCTCACATTACCAAGCCCTGGCGGCAACGCGGGAGAAACAACCGGGCTGCCGGGTTACGGCGGTTTGTGGAAAACTCGAAGCGGAAATTGGAGAGCTGCCGGAGAAAGAGCGGGCCGGCTACTTGCAGGCGATGGGAATCGAGCGCCCGGCTTTAGAAAAGGTGATCACACTCTCATACGAACTCATGGGGCTGATTTCTTTTTTCACCGTGGGAGAGGACGAGGTGAGGGCCTGGACAATTCCGGCTGGAACGCCGGCCATGAAGGCAGCGGGAGTGATCCATACGGACCTGGAGCGCGGCTTCATCCGAGCGGAAGTAATCCCCTGGGAGGATCTGGTTCGAGTCGGGTCCATGGCTGCAGCTCGCGACTCAGCGCTTCTAAGGATTGAGGGCAAGGGCTATGTGGTCCAGGATGGAGAAATCATGCATGTGCGGTTTCATCTGTAGCTAGATGCTTATGAAACACTTCCGAAAACCAATCAAGGACCAGCCGGCCCGGGAAAACCGAGAAACCATTTCTCTGTCCGTCGACTCGTTAGCCTTTGAGGGCTGGGGGGTTGGACGTTATGGAGGAGTCGTGGTTTTTGTGCCCTTTACCGCTCCGGGGGATACTGCACGAGTGCGGATCACGCAGAAGAAGAAGAATTACTGGTACGGAGAGGTGGAGGAAATTCTCTCCCCCTCTACTCAGCGGACCGCTCCCCATTGCCCCCTATTCGGAGTCTGCGGGGGCTGTCAGTGGCAACACTTAAAGTATGATCTGCAACTGCAGGCCAAGGAGCAGATTTTACTGGATCATCTGCGGAAGATGGCTCCGGGTCTGCAGCCGAGAATCCCTCCTTTTATTGCCGCGCAAACTCCGTACGCGTATCGTTACAGGATTCGCCTCAAGGTCCGCCGGTTCGGGCAGGAATGCCGGATCGGGTTTTTTCAGAGAAGGAGCCACAATCTTCTGGATGTGGAAGAGTGTGCCGTTTCCCACCCCCGAATCAACGAAGTCCTGCGGAATCTGCGTTCTTTCTTGCGCTCGGAAGGACGGACTCTATGTGATCGGATTCAAGAAGTCGAGCTGGAGGTTTCTCCCTCTTCCGGCCTATGCCGGGTTTTGCTTCATGTCCAATCTCCAGTGGATTCCGGAATGGGGAAGCGAGTGGCCAAGGGGGTTCCCTCCGCTGCCTCCGTCGCCCTGCAGTCTGGAGAAGAGGAAGGGGAGGCTCGACAAAGATCGATTCGTGAAGAATCCGAGGAAGAGGATTGGGAAACTGAGGAAGGGGTATTTTCCCAGGTCAACCTGGAGCAGAATCGAGTGCTGCGGGAGGTGGTGGAGAAATACGCTGCCGTGAGCCGTGAGGATCGAATCTTGGATCTTTTTTGCGGCAATGGGAACTTGTCTCTTCCCTTGGCCCCGCGAGTTACCTCGATTCTCGGCATCGATCTGGATCCCGGTGCTGTTTCCAGTGCCCGGCACCTGGCCGCGAAGCAGGGATGGAAGAACTGTCAGTTTTGGGAAATGGATTCTCTGCAAGGGGTGTTACGCTTGGCTATGTCGGAAAAGGAGTTCTCTCTCGTGATTCTCGATCCGCCCCGCCAGGGTTGCCGTCCCCTGATCGAGCCCCTGTGTCGCTTAAGATGGCGAAGGTTGATCTATGTTTCCTGCCATCCAGTGAACCTGATTCGGGATCTGACTTTCTTCGCATCCTGCGGATATGAGACCAGAGAAATTCAGGGAATTGACATGTTTCCCCAAACCTATCACTCCGAGTTGGTGGCGTTGCTTGCTCCCCCGTGCTAAAGGTCCGGAATTGGATTTGACAGCCTCACTGCGCTTGGATGGAGTTGCCCTCTCGACTTGCCGTGGTGCCCAGCGCGTGCTCTTGCCCCATCTCGCTTTTGGACAGCTCGGCTAGCTCGGCGAAAATATCGCGGATCGTCGGAACTTTTAGCTCCTGAGTGACGAAGTCTTCCGGCTCAAAGTATTCGAGGAACTCGGGGTGAACCAGGAGGGTTTCCAGGGACGCGTGCAGGCGACCGCAAAGATCCTCGACGATAAAATAGGATTCCGGGTGGATAGCGGTTCTATCCAGGGGGTT
>DATEAK010000257.1:0-8048 GCA_035288405.1 bacterium
CAGGGGCAGCAAAATGCGGATATCCAGCGCCGATTGGAACAGAACGAGCGCCAACTTACAGAGATCCGCGGGGGCTTGGCGCGTCTGACGGCATCCCCAGCACAGAGTTCCCAAAGAGATCCGTCTCTTTCCCAATTTTCTGCCCGGCTGGAGAGGATTGAGAAAGAATTGGGATTTTCCGGCGGAGAGGCTCCACCACCCGCTGCCGGTGCTTCTCCTCCTTCCCCTGCAGTGAAAGCCCCTGCGGCGAGCTCGAAAGCGGAGGTGGAAAAACTCTACCGCCAAGCGTATGACCAGTTCAGCTCTGAAGAGTACGATGACGCCTTAAAATCCTTTGCTACTCTTGTGGAACAGTACCCTCAGTCGAATCTCGCCAACAATGCCCTATACTGGAGCGGTGAGGTTCATTACGTCCGTAAGGATTACCAGGGAGCGATTTCTTTCTTTCAGCAGGTTCTCGATCGCTATCCCAATGGGAATAAGGTCCCGGATGCGATGCTAAAAAGAGCTCTCTCTCACTACCAGCTAAAGGATAATGCGAGCGCCCTCCGGCAACTCAACCGGGTTCTGGAGCGCTTTCCGCAGCACTACGTAGCCCGTACGGCCAAAGCCTATCTGGAGCGCATCCAAGGGAAGGGGAAATAGACCCGGGTTCCATTCGCCCATGACTGCCAAACCATCTGCCAACAAACTCTGGGGAGGCCGGTTCCAGCAGGTCACGGACCGCCGGGTGGAGCTTTTCACCGCCTCCATTCCCTATGACTGGCGCCTCTACCGACACGACATTGCGGGCAGCATTGCTCATTGCCGGATGCTCGGACAGTGCGGGATTATTTCTCCCGAAGAAACCGAGACCATCGTGGCCGGCCTGGAGGCGATCCGCGACGAGATGGAGCGTGAGATCCAGGAAGGTCGTTTTGTTCCCGACCCTTCTCTAGAGGATATCCACACGACCATCGAGCAGCGGCTTCTGGAAAAGATAGGTCCGGCGAGCGGGAAGTTGCATACGGCTCGCAGTCGAAACGACCAGATTGCCTTAGACCTGAGATTGTACCTGCGTGATGAAATCGATCAGGTCGCTTCCTTGCTGCGCGGATTCCAAAAAGCCCTGGTGGCCCGGGCCCGGGAAACCAGCGATGTCATCATGCCCGGCTATACCCACCTGCAACGCGCCCAGCCGGTTGTGGTGGCCCATCACTTTCTGGCCTACTACGACATGGCGGAGAGGGATCGCAATCGTCTGAGGGACTGCCGTACCCGGGTCAATATTCTCCCGCTTGGAGCCGGAGCTCTGGCAGGCTCTTCGTTTCCCCTTGACCGAGGGATGGTAGCCCGCAGTTTGGGTTTTGATGCGGTATCCACGAATAGCTTGGACAGCGTCTCGGATCGCGACTTCGTGGTGGAATTCTTATCCGCGGCTGCTCTGATTATGGTGCACTTGAGCCGCCTTGGTGAGGAGTTGGTGTTGTGGTCCTCATCCGAGTTCGGGTTTGTGGAGCTGCCGGAAAGCTTCTGCACCGGAAGCAGCATCATGCCGCAAAAACGAAATCCGGATGTTCCTGAATTGGTGCGCGGCAAAGCGGGGCGGGTCTTTGGTGCGCTGATGGCACTCCTCACGATTCTCAAGGGGCTTCCCTTGTCCTACAACCGCGACTTGCAGGAAGATAAGGAGCCTCTCTTCGAAGCGATCGACACGGTGAAGGGGTGCCTGGAGATCATGGCTCCCGCTGTGGAAGGGATGCGGATTGATTCCGCCCGTCTTTTGCAGGCTGCCCGTCAGGGCTTCTTGACGGCCACCGAGGTGGCTGATTACCTGGTCCGCAAGGGGCTTCCTTTCCGCGAGGCCCATCGGATCGTGGGCAAAGCCGTGGTCGAGGCCGCCCGCAGGAACGCGGAGTTGGGAGACTTGAGCCTGAAGGAACTGCGTTCTCTGTCCCCGGCGTTCGAGGAGGATGTTCGGGCGGTCCTGGATGTCCAAAATTCCGTTGCCAGTAAAAACCTTCCTGGAGGAACGGCCCCGGCGAAGGTTAGAGAGCGTATTGTCCAAATCGAAGAAGAGTGGCGGAGGGAGGCAAAGTGAGGCGTCTCATCGTCGCTTTCCTGTTGGTTTGCCTGGCCCTCACAGCGGGGTGTGGAAAGAAAGGTCCCCCGATCGCTCCGGAGGATGTGAAACCGAAAGACAAGCCTCGCCCGTCTTCCTCCTTCGGTACCGAAAGCCTTCGATAGCCTCCTGGTTCGTGGAGGAGATTGACACGTTCCAGAGGGTATGCTAGCGTGAGTAACCCCTTGGGATCTGATTGAAGAACCAACTGCAACGTACGAACACCAATCGAGAGGGGATTCATGCAAAACAGTTTTGCCTACCGGGATCGGCTTCTTTATTGCGAAGGGCTCTCGGTCGCTCAAATAGCCGGCCGGATCGGAACTCCGTTTTATCTTTACAGCAGTCAATCCATGCAGGAGCAGTTTCGGGATTATGATCGGGCTTTCGCCTCGATTCCTCATGTTATTTGCTTCTCCATGAAAGCCAACTCGAACTTGGCTGTCGTCCGCCTGTTTGTCAATGAAGGAGGAGGAGTGGACATCGTCTCCGGGGGAGAACTCTTCCGGGCCGTACGGGCCGGCGCTGATCCCAAGAAAATCGTCTTCTCCGGCGTCGGAAAGACCCGCGAGGAGATTGCCGGGGCTCTGAAGTCCGGGATCCTGATGTTGAACGTGGAGTCTTTGCCGGAGCTGAGAACCATCGACCATGTGGCCCAGGAGCTCGGCCTCAAAGCTCCCGTGGCGCTGCGGATCAATCCGGACGTGGATCCTCACACGCACGACTACACCGCCACGGGGAAGAAAGAGAGCAAGTTCGGTATCGACTTGGACCAAGCCATGGACGGTTATCGTTTAACCCGGAGCCTCAATCACCTCGAGGTGGTCGGCGTCGACGTTCATATTGGTTCCCAGATCACTGAAGTAGAGCCTTACGAGTTGGCCCTTGTCAAAGTGAAGTCCTTCGTCGATCAGTTGCGCAGCGAGGGTTTCGGGATTCGCTACTTCGACTTCGGCGGGGGATTGGGGATTCCGTATAAGGATGAGAAACCCCCATCTCCTCGGGAATTTGCCGATCGTGTTCTGCCGATCCTTTCTGCTATGGACGTCACGGTGATCTTCGAGCCCGGCCGTTTTCTGGTGGGTAACGGAGGGATCCTCGTTTGTAAGGTTCTCTACGTGAAGGATTCCAATGCCAGGAGCCATGTCATCGTGGATGCGGCCATGAATGATCTGATCCGGCCGAGTCTCTACGGGGCTTATCAGGAGATCATCCCCGTATCGTTGCCGTTGGAAACGGACCGCCGTGTAACAGCCGACGTGGTGGGACCGGTGTGCGAGAGCGGTGATTTCCTGGGCAAGGACAGGGAAATTCCCCCGGTTCAGGTCGGGGATATGCTGGCGGTGTTGGGTGCCGGGGCCTACGGTTTTACAATGTCCTCCAATTACAACTCCCGGCCCAGAGTGCCCGAGGCGCTGGTCCGGGGGGGGGAATTCCACGTGGTGCGCCGCCGCGAAACTTTTGAGGACCTGGTTCGCGGCGAAGAAATCCCCATGTTTTTGCGGGGAGGCTAGGTAAGGAGGACTCACTGATGTTTCGAGGTTCCATCGTTGCCATTGTGACACCCTTCCGGGACGGGAGGGTGGACGAACAAGCGTTTCGCAAACTCATTGAGTTCCATGTTCGGGAAGGAACCGATGCGATCGTTCCTTGCGGGACAACCGGTGAATCTGCCACTCTCTCGCACGAAGAGCATGAGCGGGTCGTGGAAATTGCGATTGAAACCACAGCGAAAAGAATTCCGGTCATTGCCGGTACCGGGTCCAACTCCACGGCGGAAGCCGTGCGGCTTACGCGGCATGCCCGCAAAGCAGGAGCCGATGGCGCTCTCCTGATTACCCCATACTACAACAAGCCTACACAGGAAGGGCTCTACCAGCACTTTCAATCTGTAGCGGCGGCTGCCGATATTCCCATCATCCTGTATAACGTTCCCTCGCGGACGGGAGTGAATTTGCTTCCTCAGACGATTGCTCGACTGACCGGGGTTTCCAATATCGTGGCTGTTAAAGAAGCCTCGGGTTCCCTCACCCAGGTCTCCGAGATCGTGGCCTTGTGCGGGGAGAAAATCACGGTTCTGTCGGGGGACGATCCTCTGACTCTCCCCATGCTGGCCTTGGGGGCTCGCGGTGTGATCTCGGTGACCGCCAACGTGGTTCCTGCTCAAGTGGCTGCTCTGATCAAAGCGTTTGACAAGGGAGATCTGGCCCAGGCGCGGGAGATTCACTACCACCTGCGACCCCTGAACGATGCGATGTTTTACGAAACGAATCCGATCCCGGTGAAGACGACTCTGGGGCTTATGGGGATGATTCAGCCCGAGGTGAGACTGCCGCTGTGCCCGATGGGAGAAGCAAACCTCGCCAAGCTGAAAGTGGTCCTGCAGGAATACGGACTCCTCAAGTGAAGGAATCGGCCGTGGTGCAGGCGATTGTCCAGGGCGCGGCCGGCAAGATGGGCCGCCGGTTGGTGGCCGTTCTCCATGAGGCCGGAGGCTTCACTCTGAAGGGTGCCCTGGAGCGACCCGGAGCCGACGCCATCGGCAAGGATGCAGGGGAGCTGGCCGGAATCGGCCCCGTCGGGGTCTCCATCACGGAGCAGCTTGAGTCTCTCATTGCCGGAGCTCAGGTGATTTTTGACTTCAGCTCACCGCCCTCAGCTATGGCCGCCTTGAGAGTCGCAGCAGAGCGCAGCGTGGCCATGGTGATCGGGACCACAGGATTTTCACCGGAACAGGATAAGGAGGTCGAAAGTCTGGCTCACCGCACCCGGGTGGTGAAGTCTCCCAACATGAGTCTGGGGGTCAACGTCCTCTACCGGATCCTGGAAAAGGCTGTGGCCTCTCTGGGAGAAGGATACGATGTGGAAATTGTCGAAATGCATCACCGTCTCAAGAAAGATGCTCCGAGCGGTACGGCTTTGCACTTGGCTCAGGTGGTGGCCGGTGCCTTGAAACGTCCGTGGCCGGGGACCGGGATTTTCGGGCGCCGTGGAATCACCGGTGAGAGGACTTCGCAGGAAATTGGAGTGCATGCTGTGCGGGGCGGAGACGTGGTAGGTGAACACCTGGTGGTTCTGGCGGGCCCTGGTGAGCGACTGGAACTGGTGCACCGGGCTCATAGCCGGGATACCTTTGCCTGGGGGGCCGTACGAGCAGCCCTCTGGCTCTTAAGCAAACCGCCGGGACTTTATGACATGGAAGACGTGTTGGGACTCAAACCCTAAAAGGAGGTTTCGGTGACCGCAGCGTCCTTTGCTCTGGCTGATCGACTGAATCAACTGCCTCCCTACCTTTTTGCTGAGATTGACCGCATGCGCAAAGAGGCTCAGGCGAAGGGAGCCGACATCATCGACTTGGGAATCGGGGATCCGGATCTGCCGACCTACCCGCACATCGTAAAACGTCTGCAAGAGGCGGCTGTGGACCCCTCCCATCATCGCTACCCTTCCTATGCAGGCATGGAGAGTTTCCGGAAGGCGGTATCCACTTGGTTCCAGAAACGATACGGGGTCACTCTCGATCCGAATGGAGAGATCATCTCCATGCTGGGCTCCAAAGAAGGGATCGGTCACATCCCTCTGGCCTTTGTGAATCCCGGTGATGTGGTTCTGGTGCCGGACCCCGGGTATCCTGTATATTTTTCGGGAACGGTTCTGGCCGGTGGGCGTCCGGTGCTGATGCCCCTACGCAGGGAGAACCGCTTCTTGCCGGATTATTCTCAGATCGATGGGGCGGACCTGAAAAAAGCGAAGATGCTCTTTCTCAACTACCCGAACAACCCCACGGCTGCCGTGGCCCCTCTGGAGTTTCTCCGAGAGTCCGTCGAGTTCGCCCGTCGGCATCATCTGATCCTATGCCATGATGCGGCTTATAATGAGATGTCCTATGATGGATACCGGGCTCCGAGCCTCATGCAAGTGGAAGGGGGGAAGGAGGTAGGAATCGAATATCATTCCTTCTCCAAAACCTTCAATATGACTGGTTGGCGGGTGGCTTTCGCCTTGGGCAATCGCCAGATCCTTTCGGGTCTGGGGGCGGTCAAGGCAAATCTCGATTCAGGGGTCTTCGAAGCGATTCAGGAGGCCGGAATGGCTGCTCTTCTGGGCCCGCAAGAGGAACTGGAGGAAGTGCGGCGGATCTACACCCGGCGCCGCAATGTTCTTGTGGAAGGGTTGCAGAGAGCAGGCTTTCAAGTTGAAAAACCTCAAGCGACCTTTTATGTTTGGGTTCCCCTTCCCGCAGGAATCCGCTCCGTGGATTTTTGTGCCCGCCTTTTGCAGGAGGCCGCCATCGTGAGTACTCCTGGGGTGGGCTTTGGGTCCTACGGGGAAGGATTTATCCGGTTCACACTGACGGTCTCCGAGGCCCGCCTTCAGGAGGCCGTGGAGCGCATCCGGGAGCTCCAGATCTGAGCATGCCTGTTGCCACGGTGGGGATCGGATCCAACCTGGGCGAGCCTGTAGCGAATTGCCGTCAGGCAATCCAGCTTCTGCAACGATCGACAGATTTCCAGGTTCTACGGGTTTCTTCTCTGTATTACACGGAGCCGGTCGGTGTTCGCATGCAACCCTGGTTTGTCAATGGAGTCCTCTTGGCGCGAACCGATCTTGTCCCTGTGGAGGCACTGAGGGCTCTCAAAGCGATGGAAACCTATATGGGACGAAAGCCTGCGGAGCGCTGGGGTCCGCGCCTCATTGATCTGGACCTGCTCTTGTACAACGATCGGGTCTATGAGGACGAGGAACTCCGAGTGCCTCATCCCCGGTTAACGGAGCGGCGGTTCGTCCTGGTTCCGCTGTTGGAAGTGAATCCAAGTGGGAGGCACCCGGAAACGGGAATCCCTTTTGCCGAGTCCCTGGCTAATTTGGGGCTCGGCCAGAAAGTGGAAAAGTTGACCGAGGACTCAGTCTGTGGTCACTGAGACACGCTACATTTCCATTGAAGGACCCATCGGCGTCGGCAAGACCAGCCTGGCTCGTCTTCTCGGGGAAGCCTTTCAGGCCCACACGGTCCTGGAGGCAGCCGAAAAGAACCCTTTTCTCGAAGAGTTTTATCAGGACCCGGTACGCTATGCTTTCCAGACGCAGTTATATTTCCTTCTGAGCCGGTTTCGCCAGCAAGAGGAGCTGGCCCAGCATCAGCTCTTTCAGCAGACCACCATATGTGACTACCTGTTCGTCAAGGATCGCATCTTTGCTTCGGTCACGCTTGACGATAAGGAGCTGAAACTCTATGATGAAGTCTACCAGCTACTCGAGGCCCGTGTTCCCAAACCGGACCTGGTCATCTACCTGCAGGCGGAACTGGAGGTCTTGCTGAGACGGATCCGGTCCCGTGCCCGGGAGTTTGAGCGCGGGATCGCCGTGGAGTATGTGGAGACGGTAAGCCGCGCTTATAACGATTTCTTTTTCCACTACCGCGAAACCCCCTTGCTTGTCGTCAATACCAGCGATATCGACTTCGTGAATCAGACGGAGGATCTGCAAGATTTAGTCGCGAAGATTCAGAAAGTGAAGAAAGGCACCGAATACTACATCCCGCTCGGATCCCGTTAGCCTCGATCCGACATAATGACCTGGATGGCGTCGTCAAAATTTGAGCGTGCCCATATCTCCCAGCGACTCCCGGAGCGTTGACCGTGATGGAAATTCCGTTTCGGTCACTGTTTTCGATTCGATGGAATTTGAGCGGCGTGCCTTGCAGCAAAAATTAGGATCCTGGGCACCGGGTAAGTTGAAAGCAAGAGTCGGAGCGGTACTGTGGAATCCGTAAGAGGAGGAGTTCTTGATGGCACGGAAGAAAGTGACCGTGAGTACCGTGCAGCAGAAAAAAAGTGCCGGTAAGAAGATCGTCGTGCTGACCGCTTATGACGTTTCCTTTGCCCGTATTTTGGATCAAGGGGGGGTCGACATCCTACTGGTAGGAGATTCCCTGGGAATGGTGGTC
>DATEAK010000258.1:0-2583 GCA_035288405.1 bacterium
ACGGGGATCCTGGCTGCGGTTGGAGGGATGCCCATCAAGGTGGTCATGTTCCTTTACGAACGCGCGGACTACGATTTCGTGGTGCGGCCCGAGATTACCAGCGTGAAGGATCTGATCGGGAAGAAAGTGGGGGTCAGCGACCCATCCGGAAGCGTCTACACGACGACCCGGGCCTTCTTGAAACATTATGGCGTCGATCCGGACAAGCAGGTAACGATCCTGGCCGTGGGACGAGAGCCCGTCCGCCTGCAAGCGATGGTGGGTGGAAACATCGCCGCCACTGTCTTTCCCACCCCGCAGCAGTTCCTGGCGGAGAGGGAAGGGATGAAGATCCTGGGGTCTTCCGAGGGGATCTTGAATGTGCCGTTGACAGGGATGACGGCCAGCCAGACGAAGATCAAAAGTCATCCGGAGGAGATTCGCAAAGTGATCCGGGCAACACTGCGGGGAACTCAATTTTACTTGAAGAACCCTCAGCCTGCCCAAGAGATCCTGATGCGTTGGCTTAAGATCGATCGGGAGATTGCCAAGAAGTCCTATGAACGTTCCTTGACCGTAATCAGCAAGGACGGGACTGCAGACGAGGAAGCTCTCACAAACCAGATCAAGATTTCGAAAGACCGCGTTGCGGGTGGACGTGAGGTGGCTGTCTCCCAGGTCGTGGATTATTCCTTCCTGCGCGAGGTGCAGAAGGAACTGGGGATCGGGAAGTAGGAGAATTCGGAAAAGGAGGACTGAACATGATCTCTCCAGGGAGTCGAAAACATTTCCGGGCCGAGCGCGGCGCATGGCTCACCCGGTTGTATTGGTTCTCTTTGGGGGCTGCAATCCTCCTGGCTGCAGCCCCGATTCCCGCCAGCGCGCAGGGGACTCCCCTGAAGGTGGCAAGCCTGGAAATCACCTCCGATGCAGGGATTTACGTCGCGATCGAGAAGGGGTATTTCCGGCAGGAGGGGATCACCGTGGAGCTGTCCCCGTTCAATACGGCGTCCAGGCAGATCCTTCCTCTGGTCCAGGGGAGCCTGGACATCGGCGGTGGGGCCGTGGCCGCAGCGCTGTTCAACGCCGTGGCGGAGATGGAAGAGCCGATCCGCATCGTTTCCGAAAAGGGGAGCGGATTTAAGGATCGCTCCGCCAGTGCCCTGGCCGTCCGCAAGGACCTGATGGACAGCGGTCGCGTGAAGGACTTCAAGGACTTTAAAGGACTCACGGTGGCCGTATCCTCCTTTGCTTCGGCCCCCCACATCGAGCTGTTGCGAGGTCTGGGCACGGCCGGCTTGACCGAGAAAGATATCCGGATCATCGAGCTCTCCTTTCCCAACATGGCTACCGCCTTCGCCAACAAGGCCATCGACGCCGCCATGTTCCAAGAGCCCCTGACGACCATGTCGGCGGAACAGGGGATTTCGGTCCGCTGGAAACTGGCCTACGATCTCTATCCGAACCACACGGTGGGTGTGGTTCTCTATTCCCCGCAGGTGGTGAAGAACCGCCCGGAGGAAGCCCGACGCTACATGGTCGCTTATTTGCGCGGGGTGCGGGATTACAACGACGCCTTCATGCACGGCAAGGGGAAGAGCGAGATGGTCGGGATCCTAACCCGCTATACCCGGGTCAAGGATGCAAAAATCTACGACAAGATGGTCCCCTCGGGGCTCAGCGGGAACGGCACTGTAAACCGTGACGGGATCGCCTATGATCAGGAATGGTACTTCCAGCGGGGTCAGGTGAAGAAAAAGGTCAACATCGACAAGCTGGTCGATGAGAGCTTTCTTCAGTACGCTTTGTCCCGAATCGGTCGGGTTCCTGATTGAGAACAGGGGGGACACTTCGCGGCGACGGAGCGCCTGCGGGCTGCCTATGCCGCGCTGAACGCCAGCCAGTCTCCCTTGTGGACAGTCTCAAGCGGGAGCGGTTCTTGGAGAACCTCAAATAAGTAAGACGACATGGATCCAACGAAAAGTAAGATTGACCGCTGATTCGTGCGCCGGTTTCATGGAAGGAGAATCCCTTTCAGAGCGCATATTTTGAAGCGGCGGCACGGATACAAAGTTCCTTTGTTTTTCCAGGAAGCCATGCTATAAAGAGCTTAAACACTTGGGGGTAAGTGCCAGAGGGATCCGGTTTGAGTGCGCCGGGAGGATGAAAGTGAACCCGGAAAAGGTGTCGGATCGGATTAAGGACTGGCCTGAAGAAGAGCGCCCCCGAGAGCGTCTCCTGCGGTATGGATCCGATTCTCTTTCGGAGGCGCAGTTGCTGGCCATCATTCTGCGGACCGGGGTGAAAGAGCCAAAGAAAAGTGCTCTCGACCTGGCCCGGGCGCTGCTCTCCGAATTTGAAGGGCTGCGGGGAATTGAGCAGGCAAGCCCTCGGGAACTGTGCCGGATCAAAGGGATCGGACCGGCCAAGGCGGCTCAGATTAAGGCGGCCCTGGAGGTTGGTAAGCGCTTGCAGGACGTCGAACCTCTAAAGCGAGGAGGGTTTTCTTCGAGCCGCGAGGTGGCCAGCCGCTATATTCCCCAGATGCGCAGTCTGAAAAAAGAGGTGTTTAAGGTTCTGCTGTTGAATACGAAGAATGAGTTG
>DATEAK010000259.1:0-10213 GCA_035288405.1 bacterium
GGAAATGCAGCGCCGGGCGTCCAGGACGTAGGGCGCCACGATAGCCTGAGTAGGGCAGGCTTCAATGCAGCGGGTGCAAGTGCCGCAATAATCTTCGACCGGGATATCGTAGACGATCTCCCGGTCCAGAAGAATGACCCCGAGGAATACGTAGGAGCCCAACGTTCGGGTAATCAGGTTCGTGTGCTTGCCAATCCAACCGATCCCGCCGCGTGCCGCCCATGCTTTTTCCATGACCGGCCCGGTATCCACATAGATCTTCCCCTGGACCCCAGGAAGCAGTGACTGGATCGAGATAAACAGTTGTTGTAGACGTTCTCCGACGATCTCGTGGTAGTCTTCTCCCCAGGCATAGCGGGAAATTCGTCCCGTTTCCGGTTCGTTCGGATCCCGGGCAGAGATCGAACCATCCAGCGGGCCCTCTCTATAATAGTTCATGGCCGCCGTAATCACAGAAATCACTCCCGGCATGACCTTCTTCAAATCCGCTCTCTTTTCCTCGGTTTGAGCGAGCCAGTTCATCTCTCCTTGATACCCCAGGTCCAGAAATTGAGCCAGGCGGCCGCCTTCCTCGACCAGAAGGGAAGCAGGAGCGATCCCCACGGAAGCAAACCCTAATTCTTCTCCTCTCTGTTTGATCTTGCTGGTCAAATCGAGAAGTTCGCCGGTCGACGGGAGGCTCGTTTGAAACTCGTTACTCACTTCCCCACCTTTCCTTGACTCCGGAGAGGCCGCACTATACAATGGCTGCACCTAACGGTCTGATTACCGGAGAATCGATCTCATGCAAGAAAAAAACGCATCCCGGATGAACTTCGATAGATTCCATCCGAGATTCTTCTTGTCTCTTTTTCTGCTCAGCTTGTTTCTCTCTCTCTGGGGCTGCGGCATATTCGGGGGCGCGTCTACGAAACTGGAACCCCGTAATGCCAGCGAGTGGTACCTCACAGGAGAAAAGAACCTCGAAAGCAAAGATTATGAGGATGCCCAGAAGGCATTTGCCAAAGTGCTGGAAGAGTATACCGACAATCGCCTGCGCATCGATGCACTATTGCAACTGGCGGATTCTTATTTTGCCAATCGTCAATACATTGAAGCAAGCTTCCAGTACAAGAAGTTCGTGGAACTCTACCCTTTGCATCCCGCTGCCGCTGAGGCCCAGTTCCAGGTCGGCACGAGCAACCTGGCACTCATGAAAAGCTTGGACCGGGATCAGACCTACACCCGTGATGCGATTCATGCTTTTCAACAAGTCCTCAACCAATACCCGGATTCCCCTTTCGCACCTGCGGCAAAGGACGGTCTGGAACAGGGACGCCAGCGTCTCTTCGAGCACGAACTGTATGTAGGCCGCTTCTACTTCAAGCAGGGGGATTACGACTCGGCAATCTCCAGGCTCTCCGCACTTGAGAAAGACTTCCCGGCGGAAATGGAAGCAGCCCGCGATGAAGTCCTCTATATGCTTGGGGAATCCTATTTCCAAGAGGAAAATTTCGCAAACGCAGCACGGTATTATAACGCCCTGCTTGCGAACTACCCGAAAAGCCGGTACAACACTGCAGCCCGCAAGCGTTTACAGATCGTATCAGCCTCCGTTTCTCCCCGCTCCTAAGGACTCCCCCAGGGAGGAAAAAACACTTGCCACGGACAGACTCAAATCTTATAATTCATCTCGTGCAAATAATTTGATTTAAAGGTCCAGACCCATGGACATCTGGGAGAAGAAACGATGAGCAGAAGCCAATGGGATCCACTGCACGAATTACTGGCCTTGAAGGACCGGATGAATGCTTTATTTAATGAAACATTTTCCCATACCCAGGAGAAACCTCAAAGTTCGGGGGGAACGTGGGCTCCGTCACTGGATATTTACGAAACCCCGGAAGAATTCATTTTGACTGCGGAACTACCGGGAATCCCCCAAGAGGAAATCGAACTGCAGATCCTGGATGACGTGCTGACCCTCCAGGGAAACCGAAATCCGGAAGTCCAACCAGGAGAGAAGCAGGAAAACTACCTGCGCAGGGAGCGCCCCTTCGGCCGTTTCCGCCGAAGCTTTACCTTGCCGTCTACGGTAGACGCAGGGAAAACCCGAGCGACACTGAAGGATGGAATTTTAAGAGTCATCCTCCCTAAGGCCCCCCAGACCAAACCCAAAAGTATTCGAGTGAGCACGGAATGATCTTGACGGTGCCCTCAAGCACTGCAACGTCGAGGAGATGAGAGCAGTGGTCATTGATGACCGTCCCCTCTTCATGATCAGCATTGTGGCCCAGATGCTCAGCATCCATCCGCAAACCCTACGACTCTACGAACGTGAGGGGTTCGTCAAACCGTCCCGAACCGATGGAAACACCCGTATCTATTCCCAGAAGAACGTGGAGCAGATCCGGCTCATCTTGCGTCTTACGCGCGAGCTGGGAATCAACCTGGCCGGAGTCGAGGTGATTCTCAGCATGCGGGAGAAGATCGATGAGATGCAGAGGGAGATAGATGCCCTCTCGGAGTTTATCAAGGAAAAGGTCGGAGAAGATCCCAGGCTGATCAAAGAAAAAGCGCACAATTCCTTGGTGAAGTCCTCTCCCGGCAAGATGATCAAGGTAAAGATTGAGAAAGAGGAATAGCCTCTCGGTCCTGCAAAGCTTTTACAGCCGGGGTGTTTATGTTTTCTCGTTCAAACGGCGAATATAAGCGCGTTACGGAAGATGGCCTGGCTTCCTATCTGAAGAGCATCAGCAAGGTGCCCCTTCTGACCAAGGAAGAAGAGCAGGTTCTGGGGAAATCCGCCCAGGCCGGAGATCAGGCGGCCATCGATCATTTGATCAGGGCGAACCTACGCTACGTCGTCAGCGTCGCCAAACGGTATCGTGATTGCGGGCTCTCTCTTCTGGATCTCATCAACGAAGGGAACGTGGGGCTCATTCAGGCCGCGAAACGGTTCGATCCCGACCGGAATGTAAAGTTTATTACCTACGCGGTCTGGTGGATTCGCCAGGCCATCATGCACGCTCTAGCGGATCAATCCGGCACAGTCCGCCTTCCCATTAAACAGGCCGGTCTTCTCTACAAGATCGGTGAAACCTACCGGCGTCTCGTCCAAGACAACAACAAAGAGCCCACGATCGAGGAGATGGCCAAGAAACTCAATGTTCCCACCGAAGATCTCGAATCGGTCATGAGAGTGTACCGGGCCTACCTCTCCCTGGACACCCCCATGAAGAACGATGACGATACGAGCTACCTGGACATGATGGAAGGACAAAACACTCCTTCCATCGAGGAGCACTTGGTCAAAGCTTCCCTGACCAGAGAAATCGAGGAACTCCTGAGCGATCTGCCCGACCGAGAGCAGCAAATCCTCCGCATGCGCTACGGCTTTGACGGCGAGTCCAAGACTCTGGAGGAAATCGGCGACGAAATCGGGCTCTCCCGGGAGCGAGTGCGGCAGATCGAAAAAAAGGCCAAACTTCGCTTGCGCTCTAAGGCGAAAACTAAAAGTCTGCGGGACTATCTGAACTAACCCTGAATCCTCGTCCAACCCCGATTTATTATCCAAGAATTCCTACCTCCATCAGTCCCTCGGGGGTGCCCTCTTGGGCTCTCGAACGGCTTGCGGCGAGAGGTTTCCGATTCCTGTACAACGCTCAGAAAACCGGGGGTGGACAAGACTCTTAATCTCGTTGACTTCCTTCGACTTCTCATGTATTTTCTGACCCAAATTGATTTCATCTGCCGCCTGCCGATAAGAAGAAGACGAGAGGGTCTTGCGGATGGGTTATGTTCTTGTCTTTTTTAGCTTATTTTTGGGAGCTTGGAGTTCCTGGCTCTTCCCGGCTCCGGTGCAGGCACAGGTCTACAAATGGGTGGACGAAAAGGGGGACCTCCATTTTACGGACGCGCCCAGTGACACCCGTTTTCACACCGATGCCGGATCGGTCCCTCGCAATTTCGGCAAGGCGGTTCCTGCCGGCAAGTCCGTTCCCACGATCTCAGATACTTCCATTGAGAGCCTCATCCAGAAAATCTCCAGCCAGCACGGTCTCGACCCCGAGCTGGTCAGAGCTGTGATCCGGGTGGAATCCAATTATGATCCAAGGGCCGTGTCGCAGCGCGGAGCCCAGGGACTCATGCAGCTCATGCCGGGAACGGTGAACCGTTTTCGCGTCCCGGACCCGTTCAATGCGGAACAAAACATCCGGGGGGGCACTCAGTATTTGAAATATCTGCTGGAGCGTTTTCGGGGGGATTTAAAGCTGGCCCTGGCTGCCTACAATGCAGGTGAAAACAACGTTGACCGTCATGGAGGAGTCCCTCCCTTCCGGGAAACAACCAGCTATCTTGAGAAGATCTTCCGCATCTACCAGGCCCCGGTTCTTTCCTTTCCTACTCCGACCCGGATTTACCGGCTGGTGGGCTCCGACGGGAGCATTTTATTTACCGACACTCCGCGCTGAGCCTTGCGGGCTCTGAGGTGGAACCATCGCGGCCATGACGGTCCGGTTAAACACGCCCAACAAGATCACCCTGGGCCGCATTTTCGTTCTCCCCTTGATCGTCTTTTTGCTTCTTATCTCCCCCTCGGCCACATTTTCCTTTCTGGCTGCCCTTGTCTTTGGGCTGGCTTCCCTCTCCGACTGGCTCGATGGTCATCTGGCCCGCCGGAATTCCCAAATCACAAGCCTGGGAACCATGCTTGACCCGATCGCCGACAAGCTCCTGCTCACGGCGGCTCTCGTCCCTCTGGTGGAGCTGGGCAGGGCTCCCGCCTGGTTGGTCGTCATCCTGATCGGACGGGAATTCGCCGTCACGGGGCTGCGGGCCATCGCCGCCGAGCGCGGCTATCTCATCGCCGCAAGTTCCCTGGGAAAGTACAAAACGATCTGTGAAATTGTGGCCGTCATTTTCCTGATCCTGAATTACCGCTGGCCGCTCTCCTTCGCGATGATCGGAACGATCGGCTTGTGGATCGCCGTGATTCTGAGCCTGATCTCGGCAACCGACTATTTCAACAAATTCTGGAAGCAAATTGATGAGGCGCCGATCAGGGGAAAGAGAAAGTGAAACCCCTCGCTTACCTCGCCATCCTCGCCGGAGCTTATCTGCTCGGGTCAATCCCCATTGGTCTCCTCTTGTCTCAAATGCAGAAAGGGATCGACATACGGCATGTGGGAAGCGGCAACATCGGCGCGACCAACGTGCTGCGCGTCTTGGGAAAGAAGGCAGCCCTAATCACTCTCATCGGAGACTTTCTCAAGGGTTTTGCGCCGGCCATGATCGGCCAAAGTTTAGACTTCTCCGATCCCTGGCTGGCTCTCCTAGCCCTCACCCCGATCCTCGGGCATGTGTTTCCGATCTTTGCCGGCTTCCGCGGAGGCAAGGGAGTGGCCACGGCCATTGGAGTCCTGGTGGTGATCATGCCCTGGGTTGCCCTGTGGGCTTTCGTGATCTGGATTGTCGCTCTCCTGCTGTGGCGCTATGTCTCACTGAGCTCGATTCTCGCCACGCTCTCGGTGCCGCTTCTCGCCATCCTCTTGGGGGAACCGCACCCCTTCGTTTATATGGGAATCGCCGTGGCGACCCTGATTCTCTACCGCCACAAGGCCAACATGAGCCGTCTGGCGGCGGGAACTGAAAATCGGCTGGGGGCCAAATCTCTCTCGCGGACTGCTCGCTAAACTCGCCCCGCATATCGGGACTCTGCCGCCTTCTTTTGGGAATGAGCCGAAGCTTGACAAATCCTCCCTAGAATGGGAAACTACAAGTCGTTGTGGATAATGATGTGCAAAAAACGGCCTGCGCGTACAGGTCCGGACCCATCGGGGTCGGCCACAGGAAATCATAGAGACCGAAAGCGGAGCGGGAATAGCTCAGGGGTAGAGCATCGCCTTGCCAAGGCGAGGGTCGCGGGTTCAAATCCCGTTTCCCGCTCCATAAACTATTCTGCTGCGTTTTCCAGGAATCATCCGGCACCGTAGCCAAGAGGCTAAGGCGGCGGTCTGCAAAACCGCTATTCCCCGGTTCGAGTCCGGGCGGTGCCTCCAATTTCCGATTTCGACTCTCTTGGCTTGGCGACCGGGATGGAGGGGGAGATGGACAGCCAGAAGAGCGAAGTAGTTCACACCTATTGTGCCCACAGCAAGTCCCGCTGTGGGGTCATCGCTCAGGTTGAAAACGGGGTCTTAAAAAAAGTAGCTCTGGACCCGCAGCATCCCAACGGGGGAATTTGCGTCAAGGGAGCCGCGGCGCCCCAGCTGGTCTACCACCCCAATCGCCTTCACTACCCGATGAAGCGCACGCAACCCAAAGGGGAGTCTGACCCGGGCTGGGTGCGGATCTCTTGGGATGAGGCGCTTGACACCATAGCCCGTAAACTCCTCGAGATCCGGGAACAGCACGGCCCCGAAGCGCTCGTCTTCGGCCGCCCCGCTCCGGGAGGCAGCGCCGCCAACGATTATGTAGGCTGGCTCATGCGCCTGTCCAATGCGTACGGCAGCCCCAATTGCCTGGCCACCACCCACATCTGCAACTGGCACAAGGACACCGGATCGAAATACACCTACGGAGTTGGAATCCCCGCCCCTGACTTCGAGAATACCGCCTGCATCCTCATCTGGGGGCATAACCCGGAAGTGTCCTGGCATTCCCACGCGAAGAGGATCGGTGAAGCCCGCAAGAGAGGTGCAAAGCTCGTCGTCATTGATCCACGCCGAAATAACCTGGCCGAGAAGGCAGACCTCTGGCTCGGGGTCCGGCCCGGTACGGATGGCGCTTTGGGTCTGGCCTTCATCCACGTTTTGCTTGAAGAAGAACTTTACGACCGCGAATTTGTCCGAGACTGGACGAATGCTCCTCTTCTTGTGCGCGACGATACGGGAGATTTACTCAAAGCAAGAGATCTCGATCCGGAAGCGGACGCCGGCAGCTTCGTCGTCTGGGATGAAGGCTCCCGGTCTCCGGTCTACTATCACCCCTCGACTCTCTCGTACGATCGGAACGATTTCGTTCCCGCCCTCTTCGGATCTTTTTCCGTGCGTCTTGCCGGAGGGCGATCCTGCGAGTGCCGCCCGGTTTTTCAATCCCTCTCCGATCTGGTGACCGCATATAGTCCCGAGGTCGCAGAAAGAATTTGCTGGGTCGATGCCGGCCGGATCCGCGATGCCGCTCGTCTCCTGGCGACGAGCCGGCCTGCTTGTTACTACACCTACGTGGGCCTCGAAGAGCACACGAACGCCATGCAGACCAACCGGGCCGTGTGCACTTTCTATGCACTCACCGGAAACTTCGATCTTCCGGGAGGCAATGTTCTTTTCCCCTCCACCTCCACGAACCCAATTGGCGGGAAGGAATTCCTGTCCAAAGAAAAAGAAAAACTGCGGCTCGGCTATCGGGAACGTCCCTTGGGACCTGTGGGAACCGTGGGGAACATTCAGGCCTATGAGATCTACAAGTCGGTACTGACCGGCGAGCCCTATCCGATCCGGGCCCTGGTGGCCTTCGGCGGCAACATTTTACTGTCCAACGGGGAGACGCGGACGGGAGTCGAGGTTTTGAAACGCCTGGACTTCTTCGTTCACGTGGACATCTTCTCCAACCCCTGTATGGAGTTCGCGGACATCGTTTTGCCCGCCTCCACATGCTGGGAAGCGGAACACGTGAAGACATCCTTCGAGATGGGCGCGAAAACTAGTACCTTTGCGCAGCTCCGCAAGGCGGTCATTCCTCCCCTGTACGAAACACGGCCCGACATGGAGATCATCTTTGATTTGGCCGTCCGCCTGGGCCTTGGAGAACAATTCTTCGGAGGGAACATCGAGGCGGCTTTCAATCACCAGCTGTCCCCGAGCGGGATCACGGTGGAAGATTTGCGGAACAATCCGGTGGGAATTCACGTCTCCAAGCCGGTCCTCTACCGAAAATACGCCGAGACGGATCCGTCCACCGGCACCCCGAGGGGTTTCAACACTCCGACGAGACGCATCGAGATCTTCAGCCAGACCTTTAAAGATCACAACTACCCTCCCCTCCCCGTTTTCCGCGAGCCGGTCTTCGGCCCAACCACCAGGCCGGATCTGGCCACCCGTTTCCCCTTCGTGCTCACCATGTCCAAGCTCGTGCAATATTGCCATACCCAGCACCGCAACATCCCCATGCTCCGCAAACAGCGGCCTCATCCCTTCGTGGAAATTCACCCTCAGACGGCCGCCTCTCTCGGGATCAACAATGGAGAATGGGTGGCTCTGGAAACTCTCTGGGGAAGCATCCGGCTCAAAGCCAAGATTACGGAAGGCATTCACCCCAACGTTGTTTCAACCCAGCATGGCTGGTGGGAAGGGTGCGAGCAACTGGGCCTGCCTGCTTACGATCCGTTCAGCGAACAGGGTTCCAATGTGAACCTCATCATCTCCAATGAGGCCATCGACCCCGTCAGCGGATCGGTCCCTCACCGCTCCAATCTGTGCGCTCTGCGAAAATTAGGCTAGGGCTGCCGGCCCTTGGGAAGCTGATCGAAAAATCCGGACTGATCGAGCTTCTTCACAAACCGGTCATCCACCACGTCCTCGACCTTTAATTTCTCCACGCCGGGGTGACTCTTCATGTCGGCAATGAGCTTGAGCTGAAACTTCACCCCTTCCATGTTCGGGTAGGGTTTTCGCCGGAAGGTTTCGAACGCCTCCTGATAGGCGTTCTCCAGCTTTTTAGGGTCCTTCATCTTGAGCATGTCCGCGATAGAAGCTATCGCTTTCGCCTTGTTGGCCGGATCCAGCATGAACGCAATCCCGCCTCCGAGAGCCTTGATCAGGTTCTCGACGGACTGCGGGTCGCTGTCGATGATCTTCTGAGTCACCGCCAGAGCGGTATGCTGCCAGGGAACATTTTCCTTGGCCAGATCCAGGAACAAACGGGCTTTATCCGGCGGAAGGGTAGCGGCAATCTCGGGAGCCAATACCGTGGCGGCTACTCCCCCGGAAAGCAGAGCCCCGGCTCGCAGGGTTTCATTGCCCATCTGGACGACGGCAATCTGATCCCGCTTCGGGTCGAGTCCCAGTTTCTGCAAGCTCATGAGCGCGGCGAAATAAGCCTGGCCGCCCACGGTGCCAATGGCAAAACTCTTGCCTTTGAGGTCCTCGGCCTTCTTGATCTCAGGGCGAACCATAATATTGTATTTGAGGACATCCTGAAGGCTTGCCACCACCTTCAGCACCGGCGCCCCGGCGGCATTGTTGTCAATTACCTGGGTGGATCCGATGACGGCGCCATCGAGCTCTCCGGCGATCATCGCCTGAACCGAGCGCAGGCTCCCGTTAAAGAAGATCGGCCTTGTATCGATCCCGTACTTCCGGTAAATTCCCTCCCGGTCCATAACCCAGACCACGGCATTGACCGCATTGAGGGCCCCAAATCCAAGGCGGAATTTGGACACCTTGGTCTCGGCTGCAGCGGCCTCCCGAAACCCGGCGACAGAGAGTCCCGCCGCTAAAAGAAAGAGAACAAGACCCCACCGAAAGACCCTTCCTTCGGTTAGTTTCTTCATGACCGGCACTCCTTTCTGTCCCGTGCGCCTCTGAAATTTTCAAATTGGATGGCTCTCATATTACCTAACCCGCGCAGAAAATCACAGAAGAATTGTCTCTCTTCGTCCCTTGCAAGAACTGAGGTCCCGCCGCTTGACACCCCCCCGGTGGGCTGATAGGATAACCTCACCTGAAACTCTCACGGAAAGGCATCTCCATGATTCCCAGGGACGAACTACTACGCATGTACCGCACCATGGTCCTCATCCGCAGGACCGACGACAAGCTCGAAGAACTCCTCAAGGCGGGGCAGATCAGGGACCACTACCCTCCTTCAGGGCATGAGGCGGTTGCGGTGGGAGCCTGCAGCGCCCTGCGCAAGGAGGATCTCATCACAAGCTACTATCGCGGTCTGGGACACCTCCTCACCCGGGGGGCGGATCCCCGCCGGATTCTGGCCGAGTACTTCGGCAAGACGACCGGCTACTGCCGAGGTAAAGGGGGAGCCAAACACGTGGCCGCCTTTGATCTGGGAATTTATGGCGCCTACAGCATCGTGGGGGCAAACATTCCCATTGCCGCGGGTCTGGGACTGGCCTGCAAATATCGGAAAACGGGGCAGGTGGTCTTGTGCTTCTTCGGCGACGGCGCCTCGAACCAGGGAACTTTCCACGAGGGGCTGAACCTGGCCTCGATTTTGA
>DATEAK010000260.1:0-2725 GCA_035288405.1 bacterium
AAAGAGGCGAACCGGTAGGTGAATCTCTTCAGCGCCGGCACGGACGCTTTAAGGGCCAGCTTTCCCATGATTACCTGGGCGACATCTTCCGGAGACCCGATGGCTCCTTTTTTCAGCCAGGCTTCAAAGGCGGGGTTTCCCTGAATCTGGTAGAACCCCCGTGCGATTCGGGAATCATAGAACTCTTTGGCTTCCTCTATCGCTTTAGTTCGATTTCGGTTCATGTTGATCATTCCACCGCTCACGCAGATCTCGAAATCCTCATCGCTGATATTACGGCCCATCTCCCGACCCGCTGCTCTTATACGCTCCATCCCTTCCCCTAGAACCCAAGCCGGAGGATCGCCGCCCGGGAGCCAACCATCTCCAAACCGGGCGACCCTGCGGATCACCGTCTGGTTCCATCCAATC
The DNA here is from genome assembly GCA_035288405.1 of bacterium. GTDB lineage: Bacteria > JACPSX01 > JACPSX01 > JACPSX01 > JACPSX01 > JACPSX01. The sequence goes on from DATEAK010000260.1 coordinate 412, forward strand.
CCGTCAAAAGCCCCCGGAGCTCCCCGCTGATCCCCTTTAAACCCGCCGCCAACGAGGATCTTCGGGTGAGGCTTTTGCACAGGCTTGGGCTCCAACCTCACTTCTCTGATCTGATAATATCTGCCTTCGAAGGTTACTTCCTCCTCCGTCCACAATCTCTTCAAAATCTCCAATGCCTCCGCAGTTCGTCCCCCTCTCTCCTTGAACGGCACTCCCAGGTTGCCGAATTCCTTGGGAATCCATCCCACACCGGCACCCAGGATCAGCCTGCCTTGAGAGATGTGATCGATGGTCAGCAGCATCCTGGCTAAAGCCACCGGATGATAAAGCGGGAGCTGAAGGACATTGGTTCCCAGCTTGACCCTCTTTGTGATGGCGGCGACGGCCGCCAGCATCTCCAGAGTATCCAGTCCGGGAACATCTCTGGTAATGGAATGGGCGAACCACATCGACTCGTACCCCAGTCTGTCCACCTCCTGAGCAAACTCAAGCCTCAGGGAGGATTCCTCCGGCCCCGTAGCGGGCAGACCAAACGCTATTTCAGCCGTGGCCGTCCTTGCGCTCATTGACTTTAACCTCCGATTGCAGGTTTCTGCTAACACCATCGGCGAATATGAGAGGAAACTGTCACTGGCCCTTCAGGATTTGCCCAATCTCGCGCTCCGTCTGGGCGCCCTTTTCCGAAAGCAGGTAATCCAGCAAACCCGGCACCTGCTGTATGCTGTACACCTTGAGCCCTAGCCGACGGTCTTCCCTGTCGATATCGTGCTCAATGTTGCCGGGATAAAACATGTTGCCTGCCCTCACTTCTTCATACATGAGTTTTTGCCCATCGGGACTGGCTAGATACACGGCTACGAGTTTGGCCGCGTTGGGATGCCGGGCACCTTTAGTCACGACAACAGAGTGAACTGTGTTCAAGGAAATCTCCGGAGAAACCCACTGCGCCGGTACTCCCTTCGCCTTCGCCTCCAAAAAGAAGGTGCTGGCCGTTAGAAGAATCGGGTACTCCCCGGCCATATAGCGGGTTAAGCCGCGCGGGTAGGTGTCCACCACGGGCTCATTTTTCATAATTCCCCGCATGGTAGAGAGGTTTTTATCCACACCCAGGATGAAGGAGTAGCCGACGTAAGTGGAGGTATAAGAATACATGAGAATCTTGCCTCGCCACTTTGGATTGGCCAGATCCTTGAAAGATTTGGGAGCCTCCTGGGGAGAAATCACACTTGGCTTGTAAACCAGCCCGAAGTGGTTTGTATGGGTGGAGAGGGCTTTCCCATCAAACTGAATCGCCTGAGGCGGAGTCCCCTCAGCGAGGAGCGGTTTCCAATCCACCTTCTCCGCGATTCCGGCAGCGACGCCCTTGGCCAGGGTCGCATCGGCGAGAACTAAGAGGTCGTTTGAGGGCACCGCCCCCGTCTTTTGCTCAGTGATGATCTTGGCGAGAGTTATGGGGTAGGAACCTGACGGGGTATAGTCGATTTGCAGATCCACCCCGTACTTTTCCGCTATACTTCGCCGCAGACGCTCGACCCCTTTGCCGTAAAGGGTGGAATGGAGTATCACCGCCACCCGCTCTTCCTTCTTCGCTCCTTCGATCACCTGGGACAATGCCGGGGAAACGGCTCCGAATGCTTGAACTCCTCCCCAACACCACGCGAGAAGAATCGCCCCACACACGACGAAAACCTTCCGCATCCTGAATCCTCCTTTCACTTCACGTGCTGCACACGGGTTGGTAATACATTGAGCTCTTCACAACCCGTGTCCGTAACGATCACGCTTCCACCGATGTTGACGCGATGGGTGTCGATACAGGCATTCGGCTCGAAGGCGAATACCATCCCCGGGCACAGCACAAGATCTCCTTTTCTGACTTTCTTGCGCGGTGACTTCTTGCCCTCGAGGCGGCCCTCCGGGAGGCCTTCCAGTTGCTCCATGTTGACGCTGGTCTGCCCGGTCCAACCGCTCGGGTTGAGGGAGTGGACAAGCGGCGTCTTCGCCCAGCATCCGGACTCTCGCAGCGGCTCTTCCATGGCGGAAACCAGCTCGGCGAAGGTGATCCCCGGTCGCAAGACCTTGCATCCGATCTCGTACGATCGGCGCGGCACATCTTCGCAGCGCCGGTTCACTTCATCAATCGGGTCCAGAGCGATGGACATTTGCACCTGCACCTCTTGGTTGCCATAGCAAGAGAAGATCTCGGCCTGCACCATGTCGCCTTTTTGGACCCGGCGGGGCCGCTCAGCCCGTGAGATCCAGCGGGGCGGACCCCACGAAATGTTGTGGGGGCCGGAGTGCAAGTTCAAGGAAG
>DATEAK010000261.1:0-5319 GCA_035288405.1 bacterium
TCCTTCGCCATTTTGCTGGTGGCAAGCGGCGCAGTTCTGATTGTAGATTTGCGCTCCCTTTTCCTGCCAAACGAACGCGCTTTTCATCGCCTCTGCGGACTTCTGTGATGTCGGTTGTGGCGCCGTCTGAGCCGGCGGAGAAGTCTGGGACGCGATGCCGCCGTACGTAGGGGTGTTGGCAAATTGGGGAGGAGGAGTCCACTGACTGGTCGCGTACCAGATAGCCCAGGCAACGATCGTTAAGAATAAGACCCAGGCCCAGGTCGGAATGGGTGCGGGGGTTTCGGCGCGCAGGGGTTCAAAGTGGACTTCCCCCTCACCTCCGTAAGCATTGACCAGGATGGAGATTTGTCCTTTTACCTCGTCTCCTTCCGATAGGCCGGAGACGGTGATGGCCGGACCGTTATGGACGAAAAACTTTACTTCCCGGACGCTCACCACATTGCGCTGATCTTTGGCTTCGATCCGCAGAGTGTGATGGCCATCGGAAAGCTTGCTCGTGTCCAGGGAAAATGTTTGAGGAGGGCTGAACTCGGCAAACGGATCGCTCCCGCCGTCCAGGAATACCTTGACCACGACTACGCTATCGCTTGCTCCGCCTGCTTCAGTCATCTTTCAATACGGTCCGCTTGATGTGGTTTTCTTCTTTTTCTCCCGGCTTCACGGTCATGCGCACAGCCAGGAAAAAGACCCAGGCTACCGCCACGATAAAAATTCCTAAAATTAGGAATTGTCCTGCCCCCGTGCTGGTTTCTGCACCAGGGTGAATTCCATGAGTTAAACCGCCGGCTGCCGTGAGGAGCGCGCTTTCCATGAATATTTATCGCTCAGCCGCCATGGGCTTCTTGCCCATCCATGCATAAGGAAAACTCCCCTCACCCTGTCCCTCTCCCCCCATTGGGGGCGAGGGGAGGGAAAGGGCGATTTCTTCGCAGCCTTATCACATCTGCAGATCTCATCCTGGCGATATTACTTTCCGGTACCGGTTGCCGTAGTGCCCAGGACCGGCTGTTTTAGTGCCAGCAGGTAATCCAACAGCGCCAACGCATCGGGAGTTGCAACGACCGCCTTGCCTTTGGGCTTCCATGGATCAGGAACGGGAACGACCACGTCGCCGGGGCCGGCTTGATCCTTCAGTTGGAAATACCACCAAAAGGAAGGCATGATTGACTCTTTGACTACAGCCCGTGGGTTATACAGGTGGATCAGTTGCCAGGTTGAGCTTGGCTGGCGATTTCCGATATTGATCAGGTCCGGCCCCGTCCTCTCGGTCCCCAAGAGTTGGGGAGTGCTGTAGGCGTAATCTCCTGCGGCCGAGGGCCGCCCAAAGACCTGGTCCGCAGGAATCGGTCGTACCTGCTGGGTATGACAGTAAGAGCACCCCTCGGATACGTAGATTTCCCGTCCCCTTTGTGCAGTCGAGCTGAAAGGCATCAGACCGGGAGTGGGGGGAACCCGGCTTGCCTCGATGGCGGGAAAGACGGCAATGGCCAGGCTCAAGGCCACGAAGATGAGAAATGACGTAAGGTACAGGAGTCGCGGGTTCGTGTGAAAGTTCATGCTTGTCCGCCTGCTTCCAGCGCCCGAGCGGCTTTCGCGGCTGGTCTCATATGAAAGAGGTTGTAAGCAAACACCAGGTGCCCCAGGATCATGAGCATTCCGCCCACGGCTCTCCATAACCAGTAGGGAGCCATGGCGGTCACCGATTGAATAAACGGGTTCTGAGCAATCCACTGAAACCCCTGGATTGTGCCGCCGATTGACAGGGCCACTACGTAAATGGCTAGACCTACGGTGGACATCCAGAAGTGAACCCCCACCGCCTTCACCGGAGGTTCCTTGCCCGTCAAGCGGGGAAGAAGCCCGTAAATTCCCCCCCAGATCAGGAAGGCCACAAAACCGTACATGGTGAAGTGAGCATGGCCCACGGTATAGCCGGTCAGGTGCCAGTAGAGGTTTGCGGTACGGAATGCTTCCGCAGTGCCCTGAGCGGAGGCGATTCCATAAGAGACGATTCCCACCAGGAGAAACGGCAAAGAGTAACTGCGGCGGATCAGTCCTCCCATGCCCTTCATGGTGAGAAGAAAATTTCCCGTGCCGGCCCACACGGGGACCATCATCCCGGCGCTGAAGAGAATCGCGATCGTCTGCAAGAGCCAGGGAATGGGGCTGAAAATGTAATGGTGTGTTCCGATGAGGGTGTAGAAAACCAACTGAGTCCAGAAGCCCAGAACTCCAAGCGCGTACGAGTAAATGGGACGATTTAAAAACAGAGGAAGGAAGTAGTAGGTGAGACCCACGGCGAGCGGGGTGAACCACATTCCTACCCCGTTGTGCATGTAGTAGCCTTGGATCACGGTTTGCCCCAATCCGTGCTGATACCAGGGGAGATAAGCAATCGTTCCTAAAACCAGGGTCCACAGGAAGGCGGAGAGGATGTACCAGTTGGAGATATAAATCTCCTTCATCTTCCGGCGCACAACCGTATTGTAGAAATTGATGAGGTGCAGGATCAGTGTGGCCGCAAAGAGCAGGAACAGGGGCCAAACGTACTCCCGATATTCCTGATTGCCGTTGTTGATTCCACTGGCCAGGGCCAGGATTCCGGCCAGGACCATCACGTTCCAGATCCACAGAGCCGTCTTCGCGAGCCTGATGCTGTACAATTCCGTCTTGGAAGCTCTGGGGACTGCGTACAGGGCCAGGCCCATCATGGCCAGAGAAGTCCAACCCCAAAAGACCGTGTTCGTGTGAACCGCCCGCAGCCGTCCGAAGGAGAGGAAAGGAGCGTCGAGAAAATCCGGGAAGCGGAATTTGAGGGCCACAAGACCGCCGGCCAGAGTACCCACCACGAGCCAGAAAGTCGCCCATCCCAGATACTGGAAGATGATCCGGGTGAGAACGGGATCTTCCCGCTGTGAGGTTTCCGCAATGACTCGGGCGATCGACTGTTTATAAAGATCTGCTTCTGGAAGGCGCTCGCTGGTTCCCTTCCTCAATCTTAACTTTCCTTCTAACCCCCCGGATTTGATGGAAGTCCTGCTGAAAGTCTGGCAGAGCGGAGTATAGCACTCGAAGTTCTTTTTGTACAAGCTGCAATGAGAGAGAAGAGCACTGCCCGCGCATCGGGTGGACTCGTTCGGAAAAATTCCTTCAGGTCCGCGGGATTTTAGAGAAGCTCGCGGATCCGTTTTTCCAGTAAGTCGCTTAGAGCGAGCCCCTGCGAGTCTGTTTGTTCCGGCGGAAGGGAGATATACCAGTGCTGCCGTCCCGTCTTGTCGATGAGGTAGACACCGGGAGTATGCAGGATTTCCCCACCTTCTTTTGGCGAAGGTTCCACCTGGATGAAGTACGCCTTCCAGGTCCTTTCGAGTTCCTTCGGGACGCCGGTCAAGAAATGCCAAGTTGGAACCTGATTCAGTTGCCACTTCTTGGTGGCTTCAGCCACATCGGTAATCGTGCCGGCCTTCACGTTCACGTTGACTCCTAGGAAAACGACGGAGTCTCCCCTCTTGCCGAGACTTCGGTAGGTTCTCAGCAAATGCGCGGCGGTGAGCGGACAAACATCCTCGCATTGGGTATCCAAAAAAGTCAGAACGACCACTTTGCCGCGCAAGTCTGAAAGGGCCACAGTGGCTCCGTGTTGGTCCACCAGTTGGAAATCTTGGGATGGGCGATCGAGCGTCGTCCCTTGATATACCCGATTAGTACCGGGCACCGCCCGGTGTGAACGGATCCACATCAAGGTGATGACAGCGACTGCTCCGGCCAGCAGGAGGAGAAGTACTCCCGTGAGAAATTGACGTGGAATCCCGGAACCTTGTTTCAGATGTTTCTCCATCTGTTCACCCCAGCAGAGGATTCTCTACGATGTGGATTACCTTCTTATGACGGCGCTCGTCGATGACACGTCGTTCCTTTCCATGGTATCGCAGTGCCGGGACTTCGAATAGCCTAATCGTTGTCGACGTGTTCTTACGCTGAGCGCATTGATCCGTGGCTTGTGACCCTCGTGAGGATGTACACCTAACAAATCAATTGTGCTGGACCCGCCAGGCGTTCTGTCTTTGGAGTGTTTGGAGAAAAGTAAAAAAGATGACTGGCGCAGCCGCGACGACAGTCACCGCAGCCGAACCGGGGGACGATGACCCCGGCTCCTGGAAGAGATTGAACCCGGCGGTTCAATGTGCATTCCCGGCACCGCTTTCCGGGGTACAGATACACTCGTTTGAGACGTGCCTGGGGGGCTGACAGGAGGTAATCAATGTGCCAGTACGGGATTTTGTGCTTTGCCAGGTGGCGGCTTATCCGTCCCTTCAAGCCCGATAGGGCACTGCCTGTATAGATATAGGTTCCTGCCGGGAAGTGAAACTTGCCGAGGCGACCCACGGTGATATGGCACGCAGGTTTCAGTTGGATTAAGAGTTGGTAAGAGCCTGGTCCTGACGTGGTTTTGGGCCAGAGGGCGTTTCCTTGCTTGGGGAAGAGTTCCAGGGGCATGATTGTCCTTGTAAGTTGGGAAGTATTAGGAGAAAGTATAGCCGATTCACCACTTGTCCTCTAGAAGATGAAGTACAATCGGGTTGAGCCTTGAGTTGAAAGATTCGCGCCCGGGGCCGGGGGCGCCGACAGCAATTTTCTTGGGACAGCTCTCAACATCTGAAATGAACGAACGCGAAGGAGACCGGTAATGGGACGCAGAACACTGTGGCGCCTGATTGCAGTCGTGGCAACATTTCTTTTTTTCTTCGGCGCACTGCAGGTAGAAACCTGGGCTCGGGCGGGTGGTGGCCGCTCCTTTGGTGGTGGAAGTTCGCGCTCTTATTCTTCACCGAGAGGGAATCGACCAAGTCAGCAAAACGAGTATCGATCGAGCCAGACGCCAAGACAACCTGCGACACCGAGCGCTCCAGCGAACCAGCCTTTGGGCGGTGGTGGATTCCTCCGTGGCCTTGCCGGGGGAATCGCAGGAGGCTTGCTGGGTTCGATGCTCTTCAGCAGCCTGGGATTTGGCGGCGGTTTCGGAGGGATGGGTGGTGGATTCGGAGGAGGTATCGGTCTCATAGAAATTCTATTGTTTGGTGCCATTGTGTTTTGGGTGGTGTCCTCGATTCGGCGCCGGAGGCAGGAAGCATTGGCCGGAGCTAACGGTGGCCATTACACAACGGGGGCTGATGTGTACCGTGGGGGAGGTGGCTCCTCCTACGGAAGAGACACGGATACGGGTGTGGAAGAATTGCCGGGGCAGGTGGATCTCGATCGCGGGCTGGCCAAAGTCAGCATCGTCGTACCGAGTTTCGAAGCCGAGCGCTTTCCGGA
>DATEAK010000262.1:0-7343 GCA_035288405.1 bacterium
AGTCGGAAAAGCGGGGACTCCCGTATGTGGGGGGAAGAGAAGACGTGCCTGCCTACCGTCAAGCCCATCACAGCTCTCTCGAAGAAGCGGCCAGGGAAGTACGCTACCGCTTTCTGCAGAACGCAGCCGCCTCATTGGGGGCACAGCGGATTGCTCTCGGGCACACCGCCAGTGACCAGGCGGAAACAGTCATCCTGAATCTCCTGCGGGGCAGCGGTATGCGAGGACTGGCGGGGATGCCTCCAGTCCGCCAGGGGATCTGGATCCGGCCGCTCTTGAATTGTCTGCGTTCCGAAGTGGAAGTCTTCTTAAGGGAAGAGGGGATCCCCTTCGTCCAGGACCCGACAAACGAACTGCTGGTGCACCGGAGGAATCGGATTCGCCATGAAATCCTGCCGAAAATGGAAAAAGAGTTCGGGCCCGGAGTGACTCGGACCTTGGCGAGAAGCGCGGAACTCCTAGCGAGAGACGAAGAACTTCTTGAAGGGCAGGCTCAAGAGGCCCTTCGCCATTCGGTCCAGTGGGAAAAAGAGCGGGGGGTCGTTCTCCAAGGAGAAACGCTTGCAGACTATCCTCTCCCCATTCGCACTCGGGTCCTGCGGCTGGCTGCCAGAGAAGCGGGATTGGTTGGAGGCCTTACCTTCAAGCACGTCGAGAGTCTCCTGAATCTCCTGGAGGCGAAGGATCCCAGCGGGGAAGTAGCGCTGCCTCAAGGTCTCAAGGCCCGGCGGGAGTACGGACTGCTGCGCCTGGCTCGGCTAGAAAAGATACCAATCGATGTGGAGGCCCTCGAACTCCCAGTGCCGGGATGCGTAGAACTCCCCTGGTGCAGGGTTCGCCTCACCACCTCGTTGACGGAAAGGGAGACAAGCACCTCCTCCCAACCGACCTCCATGGAGGCTCTTTTCGACGCGGCCGTCCTGGGCTTTCCGTTGCGCGTGAGAAATCGGGCTCCAGGAGATCGCTTTGAGCCTCTCGGCGGACCCGGAGGGAAAAAGCTCAAGAAATATTTCATTGACGAAAAGATTCCCCGCCGGCTCCGTGATTCTATCCCCCTGGTGCTTAGCGGAGAGCGTATCCTTTGGATTGTCGGACGCCGCTTGTCCTCCTGGGCACGGCCGACCGCGAGAACCCGGCATTTGCTAAAAATCCGAGCTGAGATCTTGGATCCCTCTCTGGCTCAGGAGAATTGAAATGACCAGCGAGTGGGAAGTCTTAATCAGTGCTGAGACGTTGCGCCAGCGGGTCCAAGAATTAGGCGATGCAATCTCCCGGGATTATGCCGACAGGGAGCCTCTGCTCCTGGGAATTTTGAGAGGCGCCTGGATTTTCCTGGCTGATCTCGTCCGCTGTATCTCTGTCCCGACTCGCTGTGATTTTATGGGGGTGTCCAGCTACGGGCCTTCGACGGAGAGCCAAGGGCTGGTCCGGATCACCTCAGATTTGAGCGAGCCGGTCACGGGGCAAGATCTCATCGTGGTGGAGGACATCGTGGATACGGGTCTCACCATTGATTATCTGCTCCGTAACCTGTCCGCCCGCCGCCCCCGGAGTCTGAAGATCTGCACATTGCTCAACAAGCCCGAGCGTCGCCGGGTAGAAATTCCGCTGGACTATGTGGGCTTCAACATTCCCAATTATTTCGTGGTTGGCTACGGCCTGGATTACAACCAGCGCTATCGAGAGCTACCCTTTATCGCTGCACTCTCTTCCTCATCAGCCGCTGCCGGTCTACCCGGATGACCTCACCGAGATAGGCCTCTCCCTCTAAAGCTCTCTGCGAACCCCTTGCGAGACGGGGATTTGTTATTGTCAAACTACCGGCGCTGTGTTACACTCCAGGCTGGATGCGCTTGAAGGAGCGCCAATTATTTTAGGCATTTAGCGAAGTTCTCCACAAACCCATGGCGACGCCGTGGCCGGATCGAGGAAAGCATTGAATCAGTTTTATAAGAATCTCGCCCTCTGGTTGGTCATCGGGCTCATCATGATCGCCCTCTTCAACCTCTTCAGCAAGCCCCGTGCGACGCGCCAGAAAATCATCTTCAGCGACTTCATTGCCCGTGTGGAGTCAGGGCAGGTATCTGAGGTCGTCATACAAGGGGATCAACTCAGCGGAAAGTTCACCGACCAGAAAGGATTTGAAACGTACGCGCCGAAAGACCCCGAGCTCATCAGCATTCTGAGAAATAGAGGGGTCCGGATCGACGCCCAGCCGCCCGAGCAGACCGCCTGGTATACGAACGTGCTTCTGTCCTGGTTCCCCATGCTCCTCCTGCTGGGCATCTGGATCTTTTTCATGCGCCAGATGCAAAGCGGCGGCAGCAAGGCCCTGTCCTTCGGAAAAAGCAAAGCCAGACTCCAAACCGATACAAAGAAAAAAGCAACGTTCAAAGATGTGGCGGGAATCGATGAGGCGAAGGAAGAGCTGCAGGAAATCATTGAGTTCCTCAAAGATCCACAAAAATTCCAGAAGCTTGGCGGCCGAATCCCTAAAGGGGTGCTCCTCATGGGTCCTCCTGGGACCGGAAAAACGCTCCTGGCGCGGGCCATTGCGGGAGAAGCAGCAGTCCCCTTCTTGAGCATCAGCGGTTCGGATTTCGTCGAGATGTTCGTGGGCGTGGGAGCTTCCCGGGTCCGGGATCTCTTTGAGCAGGGCAAGAAGCATGCACCTTGCATCATCTTCATCGACGAGATCGATGCCGTCGGCCGCCATCGGGGGGCCGGCCTGGGCGGTGGTCACGACGAACGAGAGCAGACTCTGAACCAGCTCCTGGTCGAAATGGACGGATTTGAATCCAATGACGGGGTGATCCTCATCGCGGCAACCAACCGCCCTGATGTTCTCGACCCGGCTCTTTTGCGGCCGGGGCGCTTCGATCGCCAGGTGGTCGTGGCCAGACCTGACGTGAAGGGGAGGGAAGGGATCCTCCACGTCCATGTGAAGAATATCCCCCTGGCCGATGACGTCAATCTCCACGTCCTGTCCCGGGGAACTCCCGGCTTTTCGGGGGCCGATCTCGCAAACCTGGTCAACGAGGCCGCCCTTCATGCGGCCCGCATAGCGAAAAAGAAAGTCGACATGGAGGATTTTGAAAACGCCAAGGACAAGGTCATGATGGGGGCGGAGCGCCGCAGCATGATTATCAGTGAAGAGGAACGGCGCAACACGGCCTACCACGAGGGCGGCCATGCGTTGGTCGCCATCCTCCAGCCCGGCACCGATCCCATCCACAAGGTGACGATCATCCCCCGCGGTCGTGCTTTGGGAATCACCCAGCAACTTCCCATTGATGAGAAACATACCTATCCCAGGGATTACCTGCTCAACAATCTCGCCATCCTCATGGGAGGGCGCGCTGCCGAGGAGATTGCTCTGAACCACATGACGACCGGGGCAGGCAATGACATCGAACGGGTCACAGAGCTGGCTCGCAAGATGGTGTGTGAGTGGGGAATGAGCGAACGAATGGGACCCCTGGCTTTTGGTAAGAAAGAAGAACAGATCTTCCTGGGCCGGGAAATCACTCAGCACAAAGATTACAGCGAGGAGACCGCAGTCGAGATTGACAAAGAGGTCAAGCGCCTCGTCTTCGAGGCATTTGAAAAGGCCAGGAACCTGCTCACAGAGAATATCGACAAGCTCCACGCCTTGGCCAAGGCTTTGCTGGATAAGGAGGTCTTGGATGGAATTGAAATTGAAGCCATTGTGCGCAATGGCTACCTCCCCAAGAGCGAGGAAGCGAAAAGTCCGACCGAGGCGGCGGCCCCCAGCCAAACGGTGGTCCCAGTCCCTGTCACCAACTGACGAATCCTGGAGGACTAGGGATGAGATGGGTGCCCGTGGACAGGATTCCATGCGGACCTTTCACGCTTGACCTTTCTTCTCGCACTCTCATCATGGGAATTCTCAATGTCACGCCTGACTCCTTTTCCGACGGAGGACTGCATTTCGACCCCAATCGGGCCCTGGAGAGAGCACTCCAAATGGCCGCGGAAGGGGCCGATCTGATCGATGTGGGAGGAGAGTCCACCCGCCCTGGAGCGCGCCCTGTGCCGGCTCAAGAAGAGATGGACCGCATTCTCCCGGTCATCCGCCGGCTGGCTCGGGAAATTCCTGTCCCCATCTCGGTAGATACCTACAAGGCCGCCGTAGCCCGGGCCGCTTTAGAGGAAGGGGCACATCTAGTCAATTCACTCTCCGGGTTTCGCTACGATCCCATGATGGCCCAGGTGGTGGCGCGGCACGGTGTTCCGGTCGTTATCACCCATGTCCGAGGTCGCCCGGAAGATATGCAGAGGGACCCCCGCTACGAATCCCTGATGGACGAGATCTCGCACGAGCTTCAGGCCGATATCACCCTGGGCCAGCAAGCCGGGATCGAACTCCGCAGGTTCATCGTGGATCCGGGAATCGGATTTGGCAAGACGCCGGCTCACAACGTGGAAATCCTCTCCAGCCTCCGCGAGTTGTGTCGATTGAATTGCCCTATAATGATCGGACCCTCCCGAAAATCTTTTTTGCGCAAAATCTTGAACCAGGAGACCGGCGAAATTTTAGGCGCTTCGGCAGCGGCCATCGCCCTGGGAATTCACGAAGGGGCGCACATTGTGCGGGTTCATGACGTAGCACTCATGGTTCAGGTCGCCCGAATTGCAGACGCGCTAACCGCTGGACAGGCGCAAGGAGCGCTTCATGCGTAAGTACTTCGGCACCGACGGCCTCAGAGGAACCGCGAATGAATCCCCTATCACGCCGGAAGTGATTTCCCGTTTGGGGGAAGCGGCGGTTCACTTGTTGGCCGATGGGCACAATACTCCACGTCTCCTCATTGGCCGGGACACACGCCGCTCGGGACACATGATTGAAGCAGCCTTGGCTTCCGGTGCGGCTGCGCGCGGCGCCGAGGTCTTCCTTGCCGGAGTCCTGCCGACTCCCGGGATTGCCTACCTGACCCGTCACCTGCAAGTGGATCTGGGAGCCGTCATCTCCGCTTCCCATAATGTTTTTTCCGATAACGGCATCAAGCTCTTTTCGCAGTCCGGTTTCAAATTCCCCGATGCCTGGGAAGAGCAACTGGAGGAACTCATCGAGAACGGACGGTCTTTGCCACATCCGACGGGCCGGCAGATCGGCACGATCGGCCACCTCCAGGATACGGAGACCCCTTACGTTGATCATTTAAAGCAGACTTTCCCAAAGGGGCGCACCCTGAAAGGCTTTCGGATTTGTGTTGACGCCGCTCACGGAGCGGTCGCGCGGGTTGCACCCCGCCTCTTCGAGGAACTGGGTGCCCAAGTCAGTTTGTGGAATGCGAGCCCGGATGGAGTCAACATCAACGACCATTGCGGTTCTCTCTTTCCCGACTTCATCCGATCCCGCGTGCTTGCCGAGGGGGCGGACGTCGGTTTTACTTTCGACGGGGATGGGGACCGGATGATCGCGGTGGACGACAAGGGCCAGATCTGGGATGGAGACTGTGTTCTGGCCCTTTGTGCCCGGTTCATGGCCGAGCGTGGGGAACTTCCCGGGGAAAAAGTTGTCGCTACGGTCATGAGCAACATGGGCCTTGAAGTTTACCTGCAAAGCCTGGGAATTGAATTCCTAAGGAGTCAAGTGGGAGACCGTTACGTTCTGGAGGAAATGCAAAGAGTTGGTGCGGTCCTGGGAGGCGAACAGTCGGGCCACACAATTTTCCTCAATCATACGACAACGGGAGACGGATTGGTTACCGCGCTCCAGATGCTGACTGTCCTGGTGGAAGCCGGGGATTCCCTCACAGACCTGCGGATCCCCATGGAACGCTATCCGCAGGTGCTCGTCAATGTGCCCACTCCAGGACGTCGGGATCCGGAACAGATTCCGTCTCTGCAGGAGGCCATTGAGTCGGTGCGAGGTGTGCTCGGAAGCCAAGGCCGCGTGCTCGTGCGGCCCTCAGGAACGGAGTCCATGATCCGCATCATGGTGGAGGGGCAAGAACACGAGTTGATCAACCGCCTGGCCCAAGAACTTGCGCAGTGCGTCCTCGACACGCAGGACCAGGAAGATATCGAGAGGGAATGCCCATGAAAGCCGTCACAGCGGCGGAAATCCGTCGGATCGATCAGGAGGCCAGCCGGCTCTTCGGCATCCCCAGCCTCCTGCTGATGGAGAATGCCGGCCTGCAGACCGTGCGGATCATGGAGAGCACGTTTCCCCGGCTTGCACGACTCAAGGTGACGGTCGTCTGCGGTCACGGGAACAACGGCGGCGATGGCTTCGTAGTGGCGAGACACTTGAAAAACCGTGGAGGTTCGGTGTCCGTGGTTCTGCTTGCCTCCAAAGATCGCCCGCAAGGAGATGCCCGGACAAATCTCACGATTCTGGAAAAGATGGGAATTCCCATCTGGGAGTGCCCGTCGTCTGCCGAATTCCTCAAACTGGATTCCCTCTTCCAAGAAACCGAACTCATTGTCGATGCCATTCTCGGAACGGGAATTTCCCCGCCGGTCACCGGAATCCACGAGCAAGTGATATCCGTTTTATCCCGTATGGGGAAACCCATAGTGGCTATAGACATTCCTTCCGGTTTGAGTTCCGATCACGGCGAAATGGAAGGTGCCGCCATGGTGGCCGATCTCACGGTGACCTTCGGCTTGCCGAAAATCGGGCAGTTCCTGTTCCCAGCCGCCAACCAGATAGGCAAACTCGCTGTTGCGGGCATCGGCTATCCCGCCGTCCTTATCCAGGAGGGAAATCTTGGAGTCGAGCTGATAGACGATTCGGCCGTTCGACCGCTCCTGGCTCCCCGTTCGCTCTCGAGCCACAAGGGAACTTTTGGTCATGTTCTCGTCGTCGCGGGTGCCCGGGGAAAAAGCGGTGCTGCCGCTCTTTCCGCGCTGGGAGCGCTGCGTATCGGTGCCGGACTTGTGACTCTCGGAATTCCCGGCAGCCTGCTCGAGGCGATGGCGGCGAAGCTGACCGAGGTGATGATCCTTCCCCTATCCGAGAATGCCCAGGGCGCTCCAGCAGAAGCAGCCGCAGGTACCGTGCTGGACTTCCTGCAAGGCAAAGATGTCCTGGTTCTTGGTCCGGGAATCGGCACTTCCAAAGATACAGGACGTCTCGTGAGCACCATTGTGAAAAACTCTCAGGTCCCGATCGTGATTGATGCCGACGGCCTCAATTGCATTGCCGAAAACCCCGAGGTTCTCCGGCAATCCCAGGTCCCGATCGTGATGACTCCGCACCCGGGAGAGATGTCGCGCCTATCCGGCAAAACGACGGCGGAAGTTCAATCCCACCGGCTCGAAGTCGTCCGTGAAATCGCCAGTACTTATGGGGTGACCGCGGTCCTGAAGGG
>DATEAK010000263.1:0-6409 GCA_035288405.1 bacterium
CCACCAGCAGCCCGTCCTGCTGCTGCCGTAAGAATTCGTTTGGCTTTTTCCGATCACTTTTTCCATTGCAGAATCCCACCTGATGGCGTTTTTCTATCACGCCTGAGCTTTGTTCGTCAACTCCTTTTTTCAAAACTCCCACCCTCTCGTTTTTTTATCTAAAGTGCACTCCGGCGAGTCCGAAATATCCTCTCGCGACCTTTTCGCAAAGGAGGACGAATGAGACTTAGCAGCAAATCTGTAGCGCTTGTCTTTTCCGTGGCTTTCATCGCTCTGGCCCTATTTACGGGCTCTGCGGCTGGGCAAACGGGGCGGGGCACAGAAGTGCAGCGCGCAAGCCACGAAGTTAAGAAGAATCAGAGCGCCATCAAGCGAGAGCGACAAGAGGTCCGGCGTGATAGCCAAGAACTCCCCAAAGGGGATGTGGACCTAGAAGAAGACCGCAGGAACTTCCCTGAGGACATTCGCAGCGGTGATATCAAAGACGAGATCGCCAAGGACCGCCAGGAGTTCCGCAAGGTGAGCTGGCAGTCCCACTTTTTTCAAGAACCTAATCCTATCCTTTTCGATCCGCGTCTTTCTGAGGTGCGGTAGCAAGGACTCCAGCTACAAATCGTAAGGGGCGCCCATTCTGGGAATCGGGAGACCGGCCAGCTCCCTCAAGGCCCGGGTCACAAAAACCCGGGTCATGCGCTTCCGGTAGCCATGGTCCAGGTCGGAGTTGTCCAGGGGTCGGGAAGGTTTTGACGCCACTTCCGCCACCGACTCGATGATCTCCGGAGTGAGCTTTTGTCCCAGGAGCATTTCCTTAGCTGCCTTGATGACGTGAGGCTCGCTGCCCACGGCCCCAAGGACCAGACGAGCGTCATCGCAATTACCGCTTTCATCCAGGGAGAGGGCCGCAGCAACGCCCAGTACAGGGAAATCAAACGAACCTCGCCGGCGCAATTTCCAGTAAGTGGACTTGAGACCATTGACCGGAGGCAGGCTCACGCTGAGTAAAATCTCGTCGGGGGCTTTGGTCAGGTACACGATTCCGTCATCTTGAAACAAGGAGGCTACGGGTATTTGTCGCTCTTCCCGGACGCTCCGGAGAGACACCGTTGCTCCCAGACTCATCAGGACAGGAACGGTGTCCGAGGAGGAGATGGCCCAGCAGCGCGGGCTTCCCGGAGCTACCAAGCAGATGTCTCCGTCCTTTTTCATGCAAAAGCCGATGGCCTTCCGCCAGAAGTAGCTCTGGTTGTAGTAGTTGCAGCGGGTATCCAAGCAGATGTTCCCGCCAATGGTTCCCATGTTGCGCAGTTGCGGCGTCGAAACCCACCCGGCTGCCTTTGCCAGAGCCGGATACATCTCCTGGATGCGGGGATCTTCGTTGATTTCCGTCAGCGTGGTGCCGGCTCCAATCGCGATCCCCGATTCCTTGTCCCCCCGGATTCCTCTGAGGTTTCTCAAACCTCTGAGCCCTACAAGGAGGCTCGGGGTCATTTGACGCCGCTTCATGTTGGGATAAAGGTCGGTCCCACCCGCCACGACCGTGGCTTCAGGACCATGCTCGGAAAGGATGCGCGCCGCCTCATCCACGGAAGCCGGTGCGATATAGCGAAAAGGGGGAAGTCGTAGCATAAAAACTTTCTCTCCCTTGCTTTTTTATTTTACCCCGACCGCAAGTTCACTGGGGGACCAGCGGACCGGCTCCGGATAGCTCATCGTCGGAATAGAAATCGGCTTGAGCACTCTCCGCTTGGCCTTGGCTTCCAGGGCTTTGAACACTTTGTCCGGAGTAATGGGGACCTCGTCAATGCGCACTCCCACGGCGTCATAAACGGCGTTGACGACAGCGGGAGGGACAGGGAGCAGCGGGCCCTGCCCGGCCTCCTTGGCTCCATAGGGTCCTTCAGGATCTCCGTTTTCCACCAACATCGTGATGATCTCCGGTGTGTCCAGAGTCGTCGGGCTCTTGTACTCCAACATCGAGGGGATTTTGTGAATCCCGAGCTTTGTTCGGAAGGCCTGTTCCTCCATCAGCGCTTCACCGAGTCCCATGTAGACGCTCCCCTCGATTTGACCCTCCGCCAGCAGCGGGTTTACAGCCTGTCCGCAATCATGGGCGATCCACACCTTTTCAACCACGATGAAGCCCGTGTCCGGATCGCAATTCAGTTCCACAACCGCAGCACAGAAGGTATAAGCCGGAGTCGGCCCCACGCCGGACCCCTTATATTTGGCTATCCCTTTGGGAGGCGTATAGCTCCCGGTGGCCCCCAAAGTACCGAAACGGGCTTCGGTCTTGTTGGCCACCTCGACGAAGCTCGCTCCCTTTTCAGCGTCACGGACATGGAAGATCCTACCGCCCCGTGCCACCAGTTCGGCGGCTGGAACTTGCAACATCTCGGCGGCGACCTGGAAAAGCTGCCCCTTCAACTTGCGGCAAGCCTCGATGGCCGCGTTTCCCATCATGATCGTGACCCGGCTCGAATAGCTTCCCAAGTCAACGGGGGTCAGGTCGGTATCGGCCGTTACAACACGGATATCCCACAGATCGACGCCAAGCTCCTCGGCTACAACGTAGGCCAACACGGAGTCGGAACCCTGTCCGATGTCCGTACTTCCGCAAAAGACCGTAACGCCTCCCCCGCGGTCGATCTTAATCTGCACACCCGTGTGGGGCATCTGGTTAAAGTAGATCGGGAGCCCGGCTCCCGTAATGTACGTGCTGGCGGCGAATCCGATGCCCTTTCCGTAAGGGAGCTTGCGAAACTTATCTTTCCAGCCCGAGGCATCCCTCACCTTTTCGATGCACTCCCTCAAGGCGCAGCTCGTGATTTGCAAGCCGTTCACCGTAATATCTCCGGACTTGACCAGCATGTTGAGCCGCATCTCAATCGGATCCAACTTGAGGTCATCGGCGATCTTATCTAAGTGCACTTCCACAGCGAAGCGCGGCTGCACGGTCCCGTGTCCTCTCTTGGGGCCGCAAGGCGGCTTATTCGTGAACAGGCGTGCGCCTTCGAATTTGTAGTGGGGAACCACGTAGGTCGTGGTCTGCAGCACCCCGGTGTAGTGGACGCTGGCCATGCCATAGCTGCCGTAAGCCCCACCATCCAGAAAAGACCGGAAATGCATCGCCGTAATCGAGCCGTCTTTCTTGACGCCGGTCTTGACCCACATCTTGACTGGATGGCGCCCGCGGTGAGTGTAAAAAACCTCTTCCCGGGTAAGCACGACCTTCACGGGGCGCCCGGTGATCATGGAGAGCTTGGCCGCGCAAAATTCATGAGAGAAGGGGTCGCTTTTCCCACCAAACCCGCCTCCCACGGGAGCAGCAATGACCC
Organism: bacterium; assembly: GCA_035288405.1. Taxonomy (GTDB): domain Bacteria; phylum JACPSX01; class JACPSX01; order JACPSX01; family JACPSX01; genus JACPSX01. The sequence continues at coordinate 3,336 of DATEAK010000263.1, forward strand.
GGATGCGGCTGGGGGGCATCTCGAGGACCTTGGCGAGGGACCGGTGAACGTAATGAGGTGTCTGGGTCGAGGACCAGATCGTCAGTTTCCGATCAGGACCAAAATAGGCCACGACCGCATGCTGTTCCATGGGAAGGTGTGTATTCCCCTCAAAAAACAGCACGTCTTCCCGGGTGTAATCCGCCTCTGCAAAACCCTCTTCGGGATTTCCAAACTCAAAAGAGACCGCTTTGTGAATGTTCCCCTTGCGGTTGTACGTCTGGATCCGGTTCTCTTCGTGGGCCAGAGCATCTTCGATGGACAGGATCGCCGGCAGCTCTTCATACTCGACAACGATCGCCTCCGTAGCGGCCTCGGCGGTTTCCTCGTCGATCGCGGCTACGGCTGCCACCGGTTCCCCAACATAGCGCACCCGCTCAATAGCCATGGCCTCTTCGTCTTCGCTCGTGGGCATGATGCCGAATTTGATCGGCATGATCTTTCCCGTAATCACGGTCAGGACTCCGGGCATCTTCTCGGCAGGGCTGGTATCGATACGGACGATGCGGGCATGGGGATGGGGACTGCGCAGTAGCTTTCCGTAAGCCATCCGGGGGAAAATCAGGTCGTCCGCGTACTGGGTTGCGCCCACGGACTTGGCAAAGGCGTCAACCTTGGGCAAGGGCTTCCCGATTACGGAAAATTTACCATCGGCCATCGACTCTCTCCTCAATTGCGCAAAACAAAACGGGAAACGAAAAGCCGCCCGTCTGCCGGGAAATTCCTGAACCCTCCAGATCACCCACGGCAGACAGCGGCAGCGAGGTTCCTCACCTCCAGTTAAAACTCCTTGGTCATGACTTGGCAACGAGCTCAGGAAGAGGGGTTTCTTCCTTGGAAACTTCCGCCTTTCCTCCTTGCATCATACGGGCGGCTGCCAGTTCGACGGACTCCAGAATTTTTGTGTACCCCGTGCAGCGGCACAGATTTCCGGCCAGAGCCTGTTGAATTTCCTGGCGCGAAGGGCGTGGGTTGGTGTCCAAAAGAGCTTTGGCTGTGAGCAGAACTCCCGGGGTGCAGTAACCGCACTGGGTGGCCCCTAACTCTGCAAAGGCTTGCTGCAACGGATGCAGCGTGCTCCCCTCAGCCATTCCTTCGATGGTCAATATCTCTTGATTTTGGACCTCGACGGGGAGAACAAGGCAGGAGAGAACCGGCTGCCCATCAATGAGAACGGTGCACGTTCCGCACTCCCCGAGTTCACAGCCGTGCTTGGTCCCGGTGAGAAGCAGGTCTTCCCGTAACACTTCCAGCAGGGTTTTGTGAGGGGCAACCATCACCTCAAAATCCTGCCCATTTACCTTCAGCTTTACCGGGATCTTTTCCACGGACATATCGATCTCCCTCAGGTTCTTTTGGATTTGTCCCCCTCGGACATACCCTAGGCAACTGATGTACTTAACTTATCCTATGTCCTTTTCTGTGTCAACGCAAAATACGCTCTCTGCAACCAAGTTTGCCTTTAAGAAACCACAGGTCAGGCCCCATTGAGATTCCCGAATTGATTGAAGTGTAAGGCTTAGGCGAAAGTCCTGCGGGGTATCTCCTGCGGACTGCACCCCTCACCAAGTGGGTCGATCTAACCTTCTCACTAGACCTGCGGAATCCTACATTTACTGCCAGCGCGGATCTCCGCTCAAGCGCCCGCTCATCGCCGCGCACCTCGGAAATCCCCCGAGGGCGCGGAAGATCGACGGTCAGTGTCTCCTTGATTTTTCCCGGCCGCGGCGAGAGGACGATGATCCGGTCTCCCAGCAAAACGGCTTCGTCAATGCTGTGAGTCACAAAGACCATGGTCTTTCGTTCTTCCTCCCAAATCCGCAAGAGCTCTTCCTGGAGAATTTCCCGAGTCTGGGCATCGACCGCCCCGAACGGCTCATCCATGAAAAGGATATCCGGGTTGATGGAGAGGGCCCTGGCCAGCCCGGCGCGCTGCTGCATTCCTCCCGAAAGCTGATAAGGGTAAGATGACTCGAACCCCTCCAGCCCCACCAGCTTCACGTATTTCGCCACAACCTGCCGGATCTCCGCGGCAGGGCACTTTTGCAGGCGCAGGCCGTAAGCGATATTTTCCTTGAGGGTTTTTCAGGGGAAGAGACCGAAATGCTGGAAGGCCATGGCCACATTACCACGGGGGGAATGCACCTCCTCCTCGTCAATGAGAACGCGGCCGTCGTCGTGAGGAATCAATCCATCCATGATTCGCAACAAGGTGGTTTTTCCACACCCGCTGGGGCCCACGATGCACAAAATTTCCTTGTCGTAAACCTCCAGGCAGAGATTTTCGAAGCAAAGCACATCCCCAGCCGTATAGCGTTTCGTTAGGTTTTCGACGATGATCCTCGGAGTAGGTGCCGGCCGGGATCCTGATGTCTTCAATGAACTCCCCCACGGATGCAGAGCCAGTTTGCCATCGCCGATAATCGAGTCATTCCGCACGACGGGTGTTCAGAAGGGGAACCCGCGCCAAAACTGGAACGGAAAGATCGTCTCTTCCGTTGTCCCATGATTATCCCTATTGGAATAGACTCTGCAGGATCTCTGGCCCCGGGCCCATGAAGCCTTTTTCCACAGAAAATCATCCGCCTTATTGCAAGGTTCTTAACGTGCCTCTGTTTGACTGTCAAGGACTTTTCGGGTTTTGCAACCCCGAGATACCATTGGGCCGTAGTTTACCAGGCCGTTCCCACTGAGGCCACATCCTCTCACACCGACAGCGCAGGATCTCCAGGTGTTCAAAAGAGCAACACGAAGGCGGCCTTCAGCGATTCCATTCCGCATTCCCTCTCTTTTGACTTGAACTTCCATCCCACCCCTGCTAGGTTTTGACATAGGATGTCCTCACACTTCATTCGTATGTATCGAAGATTTTGCCACCGCTTAGCCGCTTAGATATTGTACAATTTCTCGGCAGGGAGGATCTCTATGGCCCATCTCGGATTCGTGGGTCTAGGCGTCATGGGCAGCCGGATCGCCAAACGGCTACTCGATGCCGGACACAATCTCACGGGATTCAATCGCACCAAGTCCAAGGC
>DATEAK010000264.1:0-8807 GCA_035288405.1 bacterium
GGTCCAGCTGGGGTTCGACGAAGCCAAGGTAAAGAATGTCTCTAAGGCTCTGCAGGGGCACTTCCGCAAAGCCTCCGTGAGTCCGAAACGGGTTCTCCAGGAATTCCGGGTTACACCCGAAGATCTTTCCTCTCTGAGCCCCGGCCAGCAGATGACGGTGTCTATGTTCCGGCCAGGAGACCGTGTGGATGTCATCGGCGTGTCCAAAGGGAGAGGTTTTACGGGGGTCATGAAGCGTCATGGTTTCCACGGTTTCCCCGGCTCCCATGGGACTCATGAATGCTTTCGGCACGGTGGATCGATCGGTTCTCGATTTCCTCAAGGGACTCTGCGAGGTCAACGCATGGCGGGGCATTACGGAGACGAAAAGACCACGGTGCAGAATCTTCAGGTCGTTGATGTCAAGGAGGCCCAAAACCTCCTTATCGTCAGAGGGGCGGTCCCAGGAGCTCGCAACGGGTATCTGGTGATTCAGCCTGCCAAGCGCATGGCCAAACAGAAAGATCAAGCGAAGATCGCTTAATGGGTTGTCGAAGGATCGCTGCTCTTTCTTTGCCGGCTTCAGTTAGCAGGGTTCTTGGAGAAACTCATTTCTGGTATCTGCCTGCGCTGGGACTTCAGGCCCTGTCACGGGAGGCCGGTCTCCAAAGTCTGCGGTTTCCCTCAAGAAGTTTGTCTACCCTTCCTCGGCTTCTAGAAACCGCTCGGCGTCTATAGCAGCCATACAACCAGTGCCGGCTGCCGTGACGGCCTGCCGGTAAACCCGATCGACGACATCGCCGGCGGCAAAGACCCCGGGCACGGCTGTCTTTACGCCTTCGCGGGTAATCAAATAACCGTCGGAATCCATTTCCAGAACGCCCCGGAGGAAACCTGTGTTCGGGGTGTGACCGATGGCAGTGAAAACTCCTGCGCAGACAATCTCTGTGATCTTCCCGGTCTTGACATTGCGAAGCCGGACGCCGACTACCTTTCCCTGTTCAACTCCCAAAACCTCGCTGATCTCGGAATCCCAAATAAAGCGGATTTTGCTATTGCGATTAGCCCGGTCCTGCATCACTTTTGAGGCTCTGAGCTTATCCCTTCGGTGGACCACGGTGACTGTACGAGCAAACTTGGTCAGGAAGATTGCCTCCTCCATGGCGGTGTCTCCTCCACCGGCCACGATGACGTCCTGATCCTTGAAGAAAAACCCATCGCAGGTAGCGCAGGCAGATACCCCCCGTCCGAGGAGCTTTTTCTCAGAGGGCAAGCCGAGAAAACGAGCGCTGGCTCCGGAAGCAATGATGATGGTTTTCCCCCGGTACGCGTTGCCGTCGGCTTCGACTATATAGGGACGTCGAGACAGATCGACTCGGCTCACTTCGTTGGAAACAAAGGTGGCGCCGAAACGCTCTGCCTGCTTCTTCATTTCCTCCATTAGGTCCGGTCCTAAGATCCCTTTGGAGAAACCCGGATAATTCTCCACTTCCGTTGTAATTGTGAGCTGGCCGCCGGGCTGTGCCCCTGAAAGGACCAGGGGGGCCAGATTCGCCCTGGCCGCGTAGATGGCAGCCGTCAGGCCGGCCGGGCCGGACCCAATGATGATGACCGCATATCCTTTGCCCTGTTCAGCGAGTTTTCTGCTTTCTTGAATCTCCAGAAGATCATTGAGGTTCCCTTGGTTCTCGAGGGCTTTCAAATCGTCATATCCTCCAATTGCTTTGCCGTTGACGAAGATCTGTGGGACGGTTTGCCGACCCGATTTCTTGCGGATTTCCTCCCGCCTGATTGGGTCATTCGTTACATCGATTTCCCTAAAATCAACCCCTTTGACCCTCAGTAGTTCCTTGGCAAGATGACAGAAAACGCAGTCGCTCTTTGTGTACACTTCGACGAGAGCCATTATGACCCTTTCCTCGTCGGCAAAATTGCGGGGAATGCCTAAATGTTTGTTGAGCTTGAAGCCTCCATGCGGCCGGCCACTTTCTTCGTTGCTTCTCTCAGGAGCCGTTTGTGGGCCAGGGCACTGTGCTTTATGAATATGCGGAATTTGACGATTTTTACCGGGAAGGTGTCAAACAACTCCCGGTAGTAGCGCTGGTCTACGGGTTCTTCCTCGGGATCGTAAATGTTGATTTGCTGAGGGCCGGCAAATGGATTGTCCGGCCGGGGATCAAATGGAGCCATGTCGACCGCGAATTCCAGATTCCGGAGATGGGAAGGAAGTTCCGCGCGGATCTGGTCCTCGATTTCTTCCGCGCGAGGAGGTCGGTGAAAGATCCCGCCGGACATGTATTGAATGCTCTGATCGTAAATCTCGCGCCAATCGAGCTTGCGCTCCAGAATTCGTTTCCATAGCTTGCCGAGATTCTGCTTCTTCAGATCAGAGCTTTCTTCCCAATCAGCAACCTGGGTCAGCAAGGACCAATCGGTCAGCCTGTAAAATGCCTCCAGGTGATTCAGCGGGTCGTTCGGGAAGAGAATCTCCATGGTCTCCGAGAACACTTCTTTCATCTGTAAGTCAATGAGCCGGGTAGTCCGGTGATAGTAGATGTTCTCGAAGAGATACTGTTTGGCCAGCAGGAACATCTTCAACGAGGAGATCCCGCGTTTGTGCAGGGTGAGCCCCCGATCGCTGAAAAAAGAATAGTAAATCAACCTCTCCGGGGCAACAGGGCCCAGATCAATGCCGCACATGTAGGAGTCGCGAACCACAAAGTCCATGTTATCCGCAGTGTAGACTCCGGAAAGGAGTGGGCGCATGAAGTGGAGCCAGCGCGGATATTCCGTTTCACGAGTTCCGGAAGGTTTCTTGATCAGGAAGGTTAAGAACTCGGGTTGAAGGGACTCGTCCGGAAAGAAAGCCCCATCCGGGCTGCGCCGCACCGCACGGATCATGTCGGGGAGCTCTTTCAGGATGATTTGCTGTCCGATGTCTTCATGGTTGATATGGAAGCGATGCTCCCAATATTCGTTGTCTAGGAAATGCCCGAAGGGGCCGTGACCTACGTCATGGAGAAGACCGGACAGGCGGGCCAGCTCGACGCAGAAGTGAATGCTGGGAGCATCCAAGCAAACATTCTTGAGGGAGGGATAGAGGGAGGTCATGAATCTCCCGGCCAGGTGCATGACCCCGACCGAGTGCTGGAAACGTGTATGTTCGCCCGCAGGGTAGACCCACCAGGCCGACTGCAGTTGGTGTATGCGGCGGAGCCGTTGGACCCAACGGGAATCAATAAGGTCTTTCTCTGTGACTTCTCGGGTATTTTCTGCAGGCACGGTGAGGGAGATAAACTTGTGAATCGGATCGCCTAAGAGGCCCTCGGAAAGGAACTTTTCGTCCCCGGAAATGGCCAAATTTCACCTCCCATTGGAAAATATCAAAGCGGAGTGTAGCCCACGACTTTTCGAAAAGCAAGGGAGGGGGTGGAGGCGGGCGAGACTTCGTAGCTGTTCATTGCAATGATCCAGTACTATGTCATCTGCTTATTTCTATCGTATTGAAATACAATAACATTTTCGGTTATTCGGCTTTTTCCTGAAGTAGGTGGTTTAAATGAAATTGAAGAAGAGCAGTTCTGGATTTTAAAATCCCTATTGACAATTGAGAATAGTTATCTATATTAGCTAATAACAGTTACTAAGAAGGAATCATTCATGGTTTTAATCGAAACTGCAATAGATAAATTGAGAGAGCAAGGGTTTAAGGTTACTCCCCAAAGGATCGCGATTCTGAAGGCCCTTCTTAACAATACGGCTCATCCAACGGCTGAGGCCATTTATGAGTTGGTCCGAGTAGAACATCCGACTATGTCCTTAAATACTGTCTATAAGACGCTGGAAGTTCTCGGATCCATTGGTGAGGTTGTAGTGCTCAACGTGAAGGAAGGGCGAAATCATTTCGATCCGAACACGTCTCCGCATCACCATTTTGTATGCCGGCGTTGCCGGAAAATCCTCGATGTGCATGGGGATTATTCGGATGCTTTTGTAGTTCCAGCAGACTTGAAAGACCGCCACCAAGTTGAAGGCTATCAGGTGGAGTTTTTTGGAGTTTGTAAGGAATGCGAGGCTCGCGGAGCAGACGGTTAGTTCTTGGGAAGGTGCATTTTTAGCAGAGGAATTTTAGGAAGCTGGGTTGGAAAAGGCAGCGGCTGTGACGAAACGGCAGGCAATCGGATATGAGGAGGAAGAAATGGGGAAACCACTGGCAAGCACGAAAACGTTTCAGAATCTGAAGGAAGGATTTGCAGGGGAGTCACAAGCAAACCGGCGTTATCTTTACTTTGCTCGCAAGGCGGACATTGAGGGCTATCCGGATGTAGCGGGGGTGTTCCGGGATACCGCGGAGGGGGAGACGGGGCACGCCTTTGGGCATTTTGATTTTCTCAGTGAAGTCGGGGACCCGGTGACGGGGGTTCCGGTGGGTGGGACGGATAAAAACCTGAAGTCGGCGGTGGAAGGGGAGACCTACGAGTACACGCAGATGTACCCGGGGTTTGCCAAGACGGCGCGGGAGGAAGGGTTTGAGGAGATTGCGGAGTGGTTTGAGACTCTGGCCCGGGCCGAGAAGTCCCACGCAGGGCGTTTCACGAAGGCCCTGGAATCCTTAAAATCCTAAAAGGAATTCATATATCTCAGACCAGCCTGGCAGGCGGTCTTTCGGCGAGGGGAAAAGGGGTTGGGCACGGAGGGGGGCCCAGCCCCTTTTTTATCCGTGTTCCAGATCCTCCCTGTCCTTCGGGGAGGAGAGTCGTTTATCCAGAGAATTTCTATGGATACCGCTTGATCGCTACGCCAGAATTTTTGCCGCTTTCGGCCTTGATCCGTTCATAGCTCCCCTTAGTTCCACACCGGCGCCAAGCCGGCTGATTCCCGGGCACTAAGTGAGGTGATGATGCTATGCGGGATGAGTGAGGAACGCAAGGTGTGTTCACTCAGGGAGAGACAACCCTTTCAAGAGAGGAGAAAGATCATGGCCAAGGTAGCGCGAGAGATGGTGGAGAAGGCGGGAGTCAATGTTGAACAACTCGTAAAGATGTTGGTCGACAATGCGGCTGCCGAACTCACCACCTATTACTACTACACGATCCTGCGGGTGAACCTGATCGGACTGGAGGGGGAAGGCCTCAAGCAGATTACCGAAGACGCCCGCATCGAAGACCGCAATCACTTCGAGGCCCTGGTGCCTCGCATCTACGAACTCGGCGGCAAGCTGCCCGGGGACATGAAGGTGTTCCATGATACCTCGGCCTGTCCGCCGGCGACCCTGCCAAGGGATCCGAGTGATATCCAGGCAATGCTTAAAGTGCTCGTGGAAGCGGAGAGATGCGCGGTGAGGGGGTATACAAGCATCTGCAACATGACTGCCGGCAAGGATCATCGGACCTACGATTTGGCCCTGGCGATCCTGCATGAGGAAGTCGAGCACGAAGCCTGGTTCTCCGAATTCCTGGGCGAGGGTCCCTCAGGCCATTTTAACCGCCGCGGTGAGAACTCACCTTTCGTGTCGAAATTCCTGAAATAAGTTCGCAGTGGGACAGGGGAGGCTCGATAGAGTTCGGGTCTCCCCGAGGATCCTCGATTCTCCCTTCCGCAACATCGTTTGCATTGCGTCCTTACCTGCGATAACGTTATAATCTATTTTTTTTTACCCGGGAGTTTTGGATGGAAAAATGTCCAACGCCCTCTGCAGTTAAGCAGAGTCTGGCCGCACGCATACGGGAAAAGGGGCCGATTCCCTTCTCGGAATTTATGGAGTTCGCCCTCTACGATCCTTCGTGGGGTTACTACATACGGGAGCACCCCACGGCAAGTCGTAACGGAGATTTCATTACCAGCGTATCCGTGCACCCCCTCTTTGGCCAATGCCTGGCCGTTCAGATCGCCGAGATGGCCGAAAGAATGGGGACGAAGAGTTTCCAAATCATCGAGTTTGGTGGTGGGAAAGGTGCTCTTTGCGTGGATATCCTGAAGTGTCTTAAAGAGGAATTTCCACGGGTTTACCAGCGTACGTACTACAGGATTGTGGAAGTTGCCGAGTCTCCTTCCTCATTCTGGGAAGAGGTGGATCGATGGGTGCCGGAGTGTCGGGAGCGCCTTTCTTGGCTCACTCCTACGGAGTGGAACCTGGACTCGTCTCCTTTCAGTGGGTGCGTCTTAGCCCAGGAATTTCTGGATGCTCTCCCCGTTCACCGGGTCGTCCGCAGCCGTGGGGACTGGGAAGAGATTTACGTCGATTACCAGAAGGGATCATTCAAAGAAGTGGCAGGGCCTCTCTCTTCATCCGACCTTCGTGAGGTCTGCCAGAGCGTGCCGGAGGGAGAATCGTTAACGGAAGGAGCTGCACTAGAGATCAACTTGGCGGCGGTTCGCTGGCTCGAGGGAATCGCAGCGCGGTTGCAGCAAGGCTATATTCTCATTTTGGATTACGGCGCCTGGGGAGCGCCCTTGCTGGCCGATACGCTGTCCTGCTACTTTCGCCATACGGTTCATCATAACCCGTATATCCGGCTTGGGGAGCAAGACATGACCACCCATGTAGATTTCCACAGCCTGGTTCTTGCTGCCCAGAGGACTGGCTTGGTACCGCGGGGTTTGGTATCTCAAACCAGGTTTCTCTTCAACCTGGGGATTGTGGAACGGGCGTCTAGAAGGTATGATTCGCTAGATTCATCTGTGGGACTGTCGGAGCGCCTGGCATTGAAGACCTTGACCCTGCCGGATGGCATGGGGGATCGGTTCTGGGTTTTTGTGCTGGAGAGGTCCATGGGGAAGGAATTGTTGCGGGGTCTTGAGTGCCGGGTTTTGACGGAAGGGCGAGAGGGGGCGCAGGACCCAGTTCTCTGTGCTTCGTTCTGAGGAAGACATGGCCGGAACAGTCGCTGAAGTTGAATTAGGGCGCTGTGTCTCATCTAGTGAAGATTATTACCAGGGACTACTCTCCTGTGTTCACTGTGGACTGTGTCTTCCTGCCTGCCCGACTTACCGGGAGCTGGGTACCGAAATGGATTCACCTCGAGGCCGCATTTCCCTCATGCGTGCAGTGGCGGAAGGACAGATTCATCTCTCGTCTCGAGTTCTCCGGCATATTGATCTTTGCCTGGGGTGCCGGGCCTGTGAACCCGCCTGTCCTTCGGGGGTACCCTATGGCAGCCTCCTGGAGTGGACTCGGGAGCAGTCGGCGAAGCGCGGCAATGACGATAGTAAGGCGAATAACCTGAAGCGGGTTTATCGGAGTTTATTCGGCCACACTGGGTTTCTTAATTGGCTATGCCAGATGGTTCGAATCTACCAGATCACGGGGCTTGAGAAAGTGGTGAGGAGATCCGGAGTTTTGCACTGCTTTCCCGAGAAGATTCGAGGATTGGAGTCGATGCTTCCGACAGTGCCCGCCTGGCATGAGCGCAGACCCATTCCGGAAATGTTTGGTTCTGCCGGACAGGCCGGCGTGGTCGGCCTGTTTGCGGGCTGTGTGGGGTCAACTTTGTTCGGAAGGGTGAATCGGTTCGCGGCACGGATCTTGGCCTATCACGGTTTTCAGACCCATACTCCAGCCGGACAAGTCTGTTGTGGCGCGTTGCAGTGGCACAGCGGCGATCGGGAGGGTGCCCGGTCACTGGCGAAGCGGAACGTCGAAGCTTTCGCCCAATCAGGGTCCGGGGAAATTCTCGTCGCGGCGGCAGGCTGTGGGGCCGTCCTTAAAGAATACGGGGAGCTCCTAGATGGCGTGCCAGCAGCCGTAAGTTTCAGCAGCCGGGTGAGAGACATCAACGAATTTCTCGGAGGGCTGCACCTGCGCCGTCCCCCGGTGAGTCTACCTCTCAAAGTCACCTACCAGGATCCTTGTCACCTGGCGCACGTCCAAGGCGTCCGCGGGGAACCGCGGCGTTTGCTGGCAGCGATTCCTGGAATTGAATTGGTGGAAATGCCCGATTCGGACCGCTGTTGCGGCAGTGCAGGAACATATACGATCAGGGAGTACGAAATGTCCATGCGCTTGCTGAAAAGCAAGATGCGCGCTGTCGCTTCCACGGGAGCGCAGGCAATTGTCACAGCCAATCCGGGATGCCACATACAGCTTGAAGGCGGAACCCGGAAGTTTGGGCCGCAGATCCCGGTCTATCATGTGGTGGAGTTGCTGGCCAGATCTTACGGCCTGGCCGGTCCGGCTACCTGGAAGAACTGAGAAACGATTTGAACTGTCTTTAGGGAGCGGATATGGGAAAAGAAGAGGGAAGCGGAGATCACGTTTTTAGGGATGTGTTTTTGACTCGGGTTGATGATCTCGTTAATTGGTCCCGGAAAAATTCCCTGTGGCCGGCCATGTTCGGTCTGGCCTGTTGTGCCATCGAGATGATGGCCACGAGCACTTCCCGCTACGATTTGGCCCGCTTCGGAGCCGAAGTCTTCCGAGCCTCGCCGCGCCAGGCCGATCTCATGATTGTGGCAGGTCGGGTCTCGGCGAAAATGGCGCCGGTGCTGCGTCGCATATACGACCAGATGCCCAACCCCAAGTGGGTCATCTCTATGGGGGCGTGCGCCTCTACCGGCGGGATGTTTGACAACTATGCCATTGTTCAGGGAGTTGATCAGGTCGTTCCCGTGGACATTTATGTTCCGGGGTGTCCTCCGAGGCCTGAAGCTCTGATGGAGGGGATTATTAAGCTCCAGGAGAAGATTGCGAAGGAGAGGGTACTGCGCTAGCGGCGTTGTCGCAGAATCCACAATGGTAGCAGGCGTGAGAATTCCCACACGAATCAAGGGGCAGTTATGGCGCAAACCGAGACAATGATCCTGAACATGGGGCCTCAGCATCCGAGCAC
>DATEAK010000265.1:0-2856 GCA_035288405.1 bacterium
GGGGCAGTCACGGTGACTGTCGTCGATGCCGTCCGGGATCCGCCATCACCTGCCGCCGCGATCGTATACTGCGTCGTGCTCCCGGGGCACACCTGCCGGGACCCGTTTGGATCCACGCCTCCGACTCCTGGGTCGATCGAGGCGCGGGAGGCATTCGAGGACGACCACCTCAGGGTCGTGCACTGCCCCCGCTCGATTGAGGCCGGGCTCGCCGACAGGGAAACGGTGGGGGCAGGCGGCGGTGGCGGCGGGGCAGTCACGATTGGGGCAGGCGGCTTTGGAGGTTCCGGGTTCTTCGCGAGAAGAGCCCTCGCCCTGCTCGCCGCCTCATTGGCCATTTCGATTCCCTCTTTCTCATGGCACGACCAGTACGTGTCGTACGCATCGTTTTTCATCTTCTCTATTTCTTTAAACTCAGCGGGGAATTGCTTGTCCTTTCCGGCTGTCCTGGCTGCTTCCACAGCTCTGTCTGCGTCACCCAGTTCCGTGGGGTACCATGCACCGCGGACATGATCAAGCTCCATCCCTGCGCACCCGAAAAGGAAAATCAGAAGGAAAAGGGAGATCAGGAGATAAAAGTTAGACTTCAAAAGCACCGGTTTCAACACCCCAGAATTCGGTTTCATACGTTGCCTCCTTTCGATTTCGGAACACACACTTTCTCCGCAGCCAATCCTCATCATGCGGGTTCCTGAGACCGGAGCCCGCTGGGTCGAATACCTCGGTTGAGGATCTGTCTATTTGACGATGAGGTTGTTCTTGACCGACACCACGCCGCTGACGCGACTGGCCACCTCGGTCGCCCGGCTGACCACTTGTGGCGAATTCACGAAGCCGCTCAACTGGACGACACCCTTGAACGTCTCCACGCTGATCTGAAGCACCTTCAGTGCCGGATCCCCGAGAATCGCGGCCTTAACTTTCGCCGTGATGATGGAATCATCAACGTACTCACCCGTGCTTTCCCGGGTCCGGTTTCCGGCACAGCCAGCAATCACCGCAATCATCAGCAGAACCAATAGAAAACGTACCATCGGACTCTCGATCTTCATGGTCACTCCTCCTTGCCAGGTCGGTTCGATTGCGTAACACGCCCATTACGGCTCACTCCGGTGAATCGCAGGCCTCTGTCAGGCCGTCACACTGCCCTCCTTCTTCCGGCCAGTGAGCCTCTCTTTTTCCTTTTCCATGGCGTCCCGCCCGGCCCCTACGGCCTTCTCCAGAATTTCCTTGCGAGATTCCACGAAGCGCTTCCCCTCCTCCACAGCTTCTTCGGCTAGACCCTTGATCTTCGCCCGAGACTCTTTTCCGGAAGCGGGCGCCAGGAGCAGGGAGAGGCCCGCACCGATGACCCCACCCACGAGGAAAACCAACGCGATTGTTCCAGTGGAATACCCCTTGAACTCTTCAGACATGATCGTCACCTCTCTTCTGCGATTCTTTGTGCAGAATCTTAAGACCCACGCGGAGGCCCTTGACAAGCGCCGCCAGGAACACGATGGGCTCCAACAAATCGTCTTTGACGACGGGTTTGAAAACCCGCAGAGCACCACAACTGTCCGTGAGAACGCGTAGGGCATGGATCCCCCGGGAGACACCTCGGAACAGATGGTGGGTCTCAGATGCCAATTCCCTTGTTTCCGTTAACAAATGTTCAGCCGCCCTGGCCATTCTCTTCATCTGGACGACGGTGAGGATCAGATAAACCGCCAGAACGACAAATGTAATCGAAACAACGATGATGCAAATCTCAAATATCATTCCCACACCCGGCCAGACAACTGACTCGAATCTCTTGATAGCTCATACTGTTCACCACTCCTTGGATTTCCAAGGGAAGCAAGGGACGTGCCAAACTCCTGGATCGTCTGTACCTCATTGCGAAGGAACAAGTTGTTGTCATCCAGGAGAATCGGATACCAGGGAGGCTGTCGATGGATCTGCAGAAAGCTTGCGAATTCTCCACAATCTGTTCAAAATCGACAGGGAGGCTATGGGTTGATGTGGAAGCGTTTCAGAAGACTATACCCGTTGCGAACCGGTGAGCGCGAAAAGTTTAGCGGCAACGCTTCCCTATGGGAATGAACCGCCGCCTCGGGAGGCCCCGTCGTATAACACAACGGCCCATGACCAGCCTTGTCAAGATTGCGCTGGAAAGTTATGAAGACACACGGGGACTCGCCACCATGCTGGGATCCTATACCGAAGATTGAGTGGATGGAAGGGTTACCGCTCACTTTCTCTGGTGTCGCCCCCCCTCGGTGTTCTATTCTTTAAGAGTGCATCAGAGATTGTCTCTTGGGAGGCCTCGACGCAATGAAACGGACTCATTCGATGAGATTCAAACGGCTCAAGAAGATTCTCAAGAAATTCGGTCTCCTCTGGCAGGCTCTAGGAAAATTCAAAGATGACAATGGTTGTTTCTTATCTTCGGAGATTACCTTTAGCCCCGATCCGATAAAACTCATCGGACCGTATGCGATTCAGGACTGCATGCTGCAAGGGTTCTCGACATGTTGATCGTAGGTCCGCAAACTCACTAAAGGTGAGTTGTTGCTTTAAGGATATTTTTAGATGTTTTGTACCTACTCCTCATGCTGGAAGGCTGCGCCGCGACTGTCGTTGAATAAGCCTCTTTACCGGAGATTGTCCGCGGTTATCCCCCTGATAGTATTCACGGCAATTCTCTGTGGTGAAGTTTCGAGCCTCGCCGAACCCGGTCCGCAGCCTCCCTGCGAAAGCGCAACATTTCCTCCCTATCCTGACCTGGAAAAATCACCTGCCGTAAGAGTTTGGGACCGCGGCGAATTGGGTCGCAACTGGACGCCACCCGCTTGCACCGGTTGGACTGATTCC
>DATEAK010000266.1:0-16583 GCA_035288405.1 bacterium
TCCGGAAAATAACTCCTTTCGCCCGGTCCCTGAATTACGACACAGTCTCCGAAGGGGGGAGAGGGGCAGAGGGGGCAACTTACTAGTAGGCAGCGCGTCTTTCCTTGAATCCGTAGATGATATGCAAGATGGCGATGAACATCAGCAGCCCAAGGCTGTACGTCCCTACCATCAATGTCCACTCGGCGTTTGAGGGCGAGTAAATGGCCGACACCGGTAGGTTCGGGGTCATCAGGGAGGGAAGCAGAATATAGAGTCTCTCAGTGAACACCCCTATGACCACCATGAATGAGGAGAGTCCGATCCACAGAGGGGTGCGGGTCCACGGAAGCCCCAACAGGACCAGGGGAATCAGCAGGCCCACAATCACGTCAAACCAGAAGATCCCCGAAAAACGACCCTTGAGCAGTTCCTCGAGGACCGCCACGTGGGATACGGTGCCGGAATATCCCACTGTTAAATACTCGCTGAACAGAAAGTACATAAGGACCGGAATCAGAAGGAAGAGGTACTTGCCAAGCTGGATCACCACGCTGTCGTCGATCTTGATCTTGAACATCCAGCGGGCCAGCAAAACATTGAGAATAACCCCGGCCATTCCGGCCACAAGGGCGGAAACAATGAACAGAGGAGCCAGGATCGTGGTATTCCAACCCGCCTGTCCTTTGACCAAACCCAGGATCCAGGCAGTCACCGAATGCAGAGCCACGAATCCAGGAATGGAGACGATAGCCAGGATCCTGAGGACCTTGTGATTCACTTCCAGAGCGCCATGCGAAAAGGGCAGCGGGACCCCAAGGGAGAAAAGGCGCGCAAGCCAGCGGGTCTTTCTTGAAGATCCGAACTTCTCCGCCATCTCCGGGCGCACGCTAAAGAAGAGGAGGGCCGAACAAAGTACCAGATAAGAGTTGATCACGATCACATCCCACAGGAGAGGAGAAGTGAGGCGAGCATAGAGAAGAAGGAAGTAGATCCGGTCGGGACGGCCCAGATCCAGGGTGATGAAAATACCGGCCAGAATCAGAAAGCTGATCGCCATGGCTTCAGCTACCACAGCAATGGTCTTCAACTTCTCCAGGTTCAAGGTATGAGCCATCGCAGAAATGGCGATGCCGCCGGCGCTGAGCCCCACGCAGAAGATGAAGTTCGCCACATAGATGCCCCACTGCACCGGGCGGTTGAGTCCCGTGATTCCCAGCCCCTGCGCTGTCTGGCGGTAGAACATATACATCCCGATCCCCACCAGCATCGCCAGCAGACCAGCCAGGTAAGCATAGTTCGGGAGCCCTTCCTGGTGGGGGTCGGCCAGCCTTGCTTGAGGTTGAAAGTTCGCGATTGTTGCCATGGTTACATTCCTCTCCACATCCCTTTTATTCGCGATCTCTATGGGCTTACCGACTTGTGTACTGGATATAGCCGTAGACCAGCATGGCCACGGACACGATTGCCGATAGAATCCCGGTGCCGATGAGAATCCCGGTGACCACATAGAACGGTCGGTTTTCTTTTTGCCCAACCCCGGCTTCCCGGTAGACTTCCCGTGCCCTGGTGGGTACGGACATCGCGGTTGTCATGTACGTCGCACTCGTTTTCATGTTAGCCCCTCACTTGCTGGGCTGAGAACTTCACCCGCCCTTTGACCACTGCCTGCTGCGCTGCACTAGTGGACTCGCTGGGGCGGCGGTATATGTGAAGCAGCACCCCGGCAACCATAACCACCGGCAGGACAATCTGGGCCATCCGAGCCAGCACCGCCGTATCCACATAGCCGAAATACAGGGTGCTCAAACCGATACTGATGGCATGCATCGCCACAAACAATCCAGTCCCCCACAAAACGTACTTTTGCTGTCGAGTCATTGCTGACCTCCTTCCCGAGGAGGAGGGTTCTGGCCTTCCTCCTTCGCGATGATTCCGTAGAGCAACGCCCGGTAGGGTTGACGGTTTACCAACCGAAAGCGAAACTGCTTTCCCGACCGGATACTATCTCCGCGCAATACCTCATAAGAATCCCCCCCTTCTTCCATCATGAGCTCCCCTTCAGACAGCACCAAGATCGCCGTCTCTCCCCAGAGGTACGGCTCTTCAAGGGAAGATCGGGGCTGGATCTCAATGGAGACAACTTCAAAAGCACCGCAGTCAAACAGAACACGGATTTGTCCCTGGGGACGCTCGATGGAACGCAGGCACTTTTCCCGATGCCAAACCTGGATCGATCCACTTTCTCCAAGAACCTGGGCTGAATTTTGTTCTGAAACCATCATGGATCTTTCCTTCCCCCGCAGGCCTCTTTCCCCCTGCTGCCATTTCAGATTGCAATCTAAATGCCAACAAGAGAACTCCTGTAAAATATTATTATATAAAGAGATACAAAACGATTGAAAGAATGACGGGAGGCGAGCCGGTGGTCAATGTATTGCAATTTGCAATAACTTTCTTTGTTTTATTTAAAATTCAACAAGTTATGCGAGTATTGCAATTTGCAAGCTAGTTGCATTTTGGAGGAGTTGGAGTAGTTCTCCAAAAAGGATTGGAAAAACAATACGATCGGAGAAAATGGCAGGTCTCAGGCAAGGGATTCGACGCTAATGCTCCTCCTTCGAATGGAAAAGCAGAGAAGCAAAGACCGAGAGGGCCAGGACTCCACCCACGATTCCGAGGGAGATTCCTATGGGGATGGGATAAGCCTCTGCGAGGAGCATCTTTGCCCCCACAAAGCAGAGGACAATTGCCAACCCAAACTTCAAGAACCGAAAACGATTTACGACGCCCGCCAGCAGAAAGTAGAAGGATCTCAGCCCCAGGACCGCAAAGACGTTTGAGGTGTACACAATAAACGGATCCCGTGTCACAGCAAAGATGGCCGGCACAGAATCCACAGCAAAGATCAGATCCGTCGTCTCCACCACAACCAGGACCAGGAAGAGGGGGGTCAACCAGAAGCGCCTTTCCCGTCGGACCAGAAAGCGCTGCCCCTCATAGCCGGGAGTTACGGAAAAAATTCTGCGGCAAAACCGAAGCACAAGGTTCTTCTCCGGATCCAACCGGCCATGGGGCTGAAGGGCCATCTTGATCCCCGTTAGGATCAGGAATCCACCGAACAGGTAGATGATCCAGTGGAACCGTGCCAGGAGCAGCGCCCCCAGAGCAATGAAGATTCCACGCATGATCAAAGCGCCAATGATCCCCCAGAGAAGGACCCGGTGCTGATACTGGGCCGGAACGGCAAAGTAGTGGAAGATCATCACGAACACAAACAGGTTGTCCACGCTCAGGGAAAGCTCGATGAGGTAGCCGGTGAGAAATTCCAGACCCTTGATGGAGCCCTGAGTCCAGAGGATGAGTCCATTGAACCCAAATGCCAGGCCCACCCATACGGCACTCCAGAGGCTTGCCTCCCGCAGGGAAACGATACGGGCCCGGCGATGAAAAAGACCCAAATCAAGGGTCAGCATCACGAGGATAAAAACGATAAAGCCGATCCAGTACCAGGCCACCCTCGACTCCCTCCCAATGTGAACCCGAACAAGCCCAAAGTCACTGCCGCAAAAAAAAGACCCTCCACAGAACCCATCCGTGAAGAGCCACGGGAGACGGCTCACAAGCAGTCAATCGTCTTGATTGGAGGGCTCACCCTCCTCCTTGCCTAGTTTCCGCCAAAGGGTTACGGGAGAGACCCCCAGAATTTCCGCAGCGCGTGTGCGGTTTCCATTGCAGAGTTCCAGGACCTCCCGGATGTACTTAATCTCCGCCTCCCGCAGACTGGGCAGTGAACTTAGATCCTTTCCGGAAGAGGTCCGCGTCGGATCGCGCGCCTCGCTGACCATATGCTGGGGGAGGTGCTTGGTACGAATCAGCTCCCCCGGTTCTGCAAAGATCACAGCACGTTCGATGGCGTTCTTGAGTTCCCGGATGTTGCCGGGCCAGGGATAGCGGGACAGGAACTCAAGCGCATCCTCGGAAAAATCCCCTACACCCTTCTTGAGCTCCTTGCAATACTGGGCGAGAAAGTGGCGGGCCAGCGAGACCACATCTTGGAGGTGTTGGCGCAAAGGAGGAATCGCAATCTGAACTACATTGAGCCGATAATAGAGGTCATCACGAAAGCGGCTTGCCGCCATCTCTTCGTCCAGGTTCTTGTTGGTAGCTGCAATGACGCGTACGTCGACCAGAACATCCTCTTCCGAGCCGACCCTTTTGATTCTGGAATCCTCCAACACCCTCAGGATCTTCGCCTGCATCTCAGGGCGCATCTCGGCAATCTCATCGAGGAAAAGCGTGCCCCCGTCGGCGAGCTCGAAACTGCCCCGCTTCGTATAGACCGCTCCCGTAAAGGCTCCTTTGCGGTGGCCAAAAAGCTCGCTTTCCAGGAGATTCTCGGGGATGGCGGCGCAATTCACTGTGACAAAGGGTCGGGCGGCGCGCGGACTGTTCATGTGGATGAAGCGGGCAATCACTTCCTTCCCCGTGCCGCTTTCTCCCAGAATCAACACGTTGGAATTATTGGACGCCACTTTCAGGCCCAGGTCAAAGATGTCCCGCATGGCCCGGCTCTGGCCCATGAAAATCTCGCGCCCGTAGAAACCTCGAATCTCCCCTTTCAGAAAAAGGTTCTCATCGGCGAGACGCCGGTGCTCCATGGCTTTTCCAACCAGAACCCGCAGGTGGTCAGGCTTAAAAGGTTTCGTAATGTAATCCTGAGCGCCGAGCTTGATGCAAGTGATCGCAGATTCCAGAGAAGCGTATCCCGTGATCATGAGGACCCCGATGCTGGGATCGTGTTCCTTGATTTTATTGAGAAGCTGAATGCCATCCATCTTGGGCATTTTGACGTCGCAGATGATCAGGTCGTAGGCCCCCCTCTGGACCATTTCCAAGGCCGCCAAAGGATCCGTAGAGGCATCCACCACAAAGCCCGTTTTCTCCAAAGCCCGTTTGATGGCATCGGTGATGTTGACCTCATCATCCACCACCAGAATGCGGCCGTGATTTTCCCCTGTTTCCAGATCAGGCATGGCGTACGCTTTTCTCCGAAACCTTCTGTGTATTGGTTCAATTCCGGGTTCGAGATCTTCCGGTACGGCTTCCGCTTCGGACCCAGGCCAGCAAAACTCCTCGCAGAAATCTTAGGACAACTCTGGGGTTAAGAGCAAGCAAGATAATACCCCCGTATGGAGAATCCCCCGTAAAAAGATGCCAGAGGACCTGGGAGACGGGACGGTTTCTCTTCCGCTTGAGGTGCTGCTCTCGGCGAACTGCTTGGATGAATCCCCGGGCCAGCAAGGTCCTCCTGGAAATAAAGTGATAGAGACCGAAGAACAGCTTGCCGCACAGGTTGTCTGCCGCAAAGGTAGCCAGACAGCGCCAGAAGTAGTGCCGACGCAACGAAGAACTGTCCACTCCATGGCCCAGAACCGCTTCGACGGCGTAACGAGCCGTCCAGTAGGCCGATTCGATGCCGCTCTTCAAGTAGCGCGAAATACAGGCGTCTCCGATGATTACCACCCGATCATCGTAGGGTCGGCGGGAGGTCGTGATGGGAACCTGAGGATGGCAGTGACAGACAATTTGCCATTGCTTCGGCAGAGAACACTGTATGGAAGGATTCTCTTCGATCTCTTTCCTCAAGTCCACGATTTTCACATGCTTGCCGATCCCCGTCATAGTAAGGTAAGGGCCCTTCGGAGTGAACGCCACAAACCTCAAGTGCGGATCCTTGCTGGTGAATATGTGAATGAGACGGCTGTAGCGCATCCGGGGAGGATCGCGGGGAAGATAGAGTTCGGCCTGACAGGCATGCCAGGTTCTCGGCGGACGGTATCCGAAGGAGAAAGCTTTGTGGATCGCACTGTTGACACCGAAAGCTCCTACGACCAGTGCAGCGGTGTATTCCTGACCGTTCACCTTTCCGTGCAAGCGGCAGAGTCTCTGGGGGCCGATCCCAAATTCAATACGATCGATCCGCCAGTTCAGAAACCGGGCTCCTTCTTCCTGAGCCCTTTGTAGAAGGAAATAATCGAAGCTACCGGGGTGAAGGACCTCGGGCCCGTGACCGGGCCCTGCACCTCGGAAAAGGGTGGCGATCCTTTGTTCCTTCTCACCCTTGACAAAGGCGGACAGGGAAGATTCGTTCAGAGAATAGCCGGCGACTTCCTGCTGAATGATGGCCGGGTCAAGGGGAATTCCCAGTTCTGTCAGGTGGTCCAGGAAATTGGCCCCGACCACCCCCGCACACATATTGCACCCTTTTCCGCCCGTTGAGAGGAAGGACTTGCTATCGAGGATCGCGACTTCCAGCGGCAGGTGGAGACGCCGGGCCTTCTGCAGAAGCTGGATTGCAAAGAGGCTCCCCGCCGGACCTCCGCCGACAATGGCGACCCGATCCCCTGGCTGCAGGCTCAACACTCTCCCGCGCACAGTGCCTCCCTTGTTGGGGGAGCGAGAATGACTTTCCCTTGGCTAGCCTCTAATCATACTTGGCCCTCATTCCTGCGGGCATAAGCCGTTTTCTTCAATTTCCTAAGGTAAGCGCATCGGGTTTCCAAGGAATGCCCGCTCTCGTGCTATGATGAAAAAATGGTCGCCAAAGAAACCGAACTTCTTCCACCAAAGCGTCTTCATTATGGCTGGATCGTCACCGGGGTGAGCCTTCTCGCAGTAATGGGAGCAGTGGGCTTCGGACGGTTCGCCTACACCCCGCTGCTCCCCAGCATGAAGGTCGCCATGAACCTGACCTACACGGAGACGGGCCTCTTGGGAACCGGGAATTTCATCGGTTATCTCCCCTTCTCTCTCCTCGGAGGTTTGCTGGCTTTCCTTTACGGCCCTCGGCTCCTGATTGCCATTTCCCTGGTTGTCGTTGGCGTCAGCATGATCCTGACGGGAGCTTCCGAGGTATTTCTCTTCGCCTTAGTGATGCGTTTTCTCACAGGGGTGGGGAGCGGAGGCACGAACGTTCCAGTCATGGGGTTGATCTCGTCCTGGTTTTCTCCCAGGAGGCGGGGTTTAGGCGCAGGGATCCTGGTTTGCGGATCAAGCTTGGGGCTGATCAGCTTCCGATTCTACATCCCGGCACTGCTGGCGCTTCCGGGGGGGAGCGGCTGGAGAGTTGCGTGGTATGCACTGGGAGGAGCAACTCTGTTCCTTGCTCTCCTGAGCGCTCTTCTCCTGCGGAATCATCCCGCTGAGAAGGGCTTGGCACCCATCGGGTCCCCGCAGGCCTCGCTGCAGCCTGGTGCACAGAAGGTGGGACGCCCCACGCTCGCGCAAATGTTCGCGACATGGCCTCGTCTTTACCGCCTTGCACAACTCTACTTCTTGTTTGGTTTCTCCTACGTCATTTACCTGCAATTCTTCAACGCGTATCTGGAGCGGGAGCGCGGCCTGGCTCCGACCGCTTCCAGTTCGTTCCTTTTCCTGATCGGACTGGTCAGCGTCTTGAGCGGTCCCTTGTGGGGGAGCGTCTCGGATCGCCTGGGGCGAAAGGCCGGCCTGGCCATCGTCTTCGGTCTACAAGGGACTTCGCAGATCCTGCTGGCTTACGCCCACACCCCGGGAATGTTCACAGCGGCCAGCTTGCTCTTCGGTATCTCAGTCTGGAGCATTCCTTCCATCATGGCAGCGGCGGCTGCCGACCAAGTAGGCCCTCGTTTGGCACCGGCCGGTCTCGGTTTCATCACCGTGGTTTTCGGGATTGGACAAGCTCTGGGCCCTGCACTGGCAGGCTACCTGGCGGACTTCACGGGCACTTTCGTGACGGGATTCCTCGTCGCTTCCGTCGCGGGTTACCTGGGAATGGTTGGATCCCTCACTCTAAAGATTCAGGAAGAATAAATCGGGTTACTTCTTTTTGAGGAGTTCGCGGGCGATGATCAGGTGCTGGATTTCCGAGGTCCCCTCGTAAATTCGGGTGAGCCTCAAGTCTCGGAAGAAGCGCTCGATGGGGAAGTCCTTCATGTAGCCCATGCCACCGTAAATTTGTAGGGCCCGGTCGGCGACCCGGTTGGCCATTTCGGAGCAGAAAAGTTTGGCCATGGAGGCCTCGGCCCGGATCTCTTCTCCCTGGTCCTTGAGACAGGCAGCGTTATAAACCATCATCCGGCCTGCGTAGATCTCCGTGGCCGAGTCGGCGAGCATGATCTGCACAGCCTGCTGCTCCGCGATTGGTTTCCCGAACTGCACTCGTTCCGTGGCATATTGCGTGGACAACTCCAGGAGTTTCTGTGCCGACCCCACACAACAGGAGGCCATGTTCAGGCGCCCCCTGTCCAGAACCTTCATGGCGATCTGGAACCCATCCCCTTCGCGTCCCAGAACACTCTCGGCCGGCACCCGGCAGTCCTCAAAGACAAGCTCGCAGGTATTGGAACCGCGCTGACCCATCTTGCGGTCGATCCTGCCCACGGAAAATCCCGAGGTTCCCTTCTCCACAAGGAAGCTCGTAATGCCCCCTCGGGGACCTTTGGCCGGATCCGTGACGGCCAAAACAGTGACCAGATCGGCAATATCTCCATTGGTGATGAAATGTTTCGTACCGTTCAGGACGTAGTGGTCTCCCCGTCGCACGGCCATGGTCCGGATGTTGGCTGCATCGGAGCCGGCCGAAGGTTCCGAAAGAGCGAAAGCGGACATCAGTTCACCGCGGGCAAGCCTCGGGAGGTAGCGTTTTTTTTGCTCGGGAGTACCGCTAAGCATCAAGCCGGTGACCCCCAATCCGTTATTGGTGCTGATGCGAGTGCGGAAGCAGAAATTCGTTTTGGAAAGCTCCTCGAAGACCAGGCAGTTTCCGAGCATGCCGAGCCCGAGTCCCCCGTATTCCTCGGGAATCGACAGCCCAAAAAGCCCCAACTCCTTCATCTCGTCTACAATTTTGTCGGGGATACGGTCTTCCTCTTCCACCCGGGCCGAGATGGGCTCTAGCTTTTCCTCCACAAACCGTCGAACGGTCTGTTGCAGCATCTTCATTTCATCGGGAATGTGAAAATCCATTCTCCCTTCCTCTCGGTCTCAATCCGATTCTTCTTTGCCGATGTCTACAGGTAGAGTAACCCGAAGCGTGGTTCCGCTCTCTTTCCCCAGCTGCTGAGCCTCCTCTTCCACGACCGATTCAATTTCGATCTTTCCGCCGTGTTCCTGGACGATTCCGTAACTAATCGACAAACCCAGCCCGGTGCCATCTTCCTTCGTGGTAAAGAACGGATCAAACACCATGGGGCGGGCTGCGGGGGGGATTCCCGGGCCCGAATCCTGCACCGTGATTACCACCTGATCCTCCGCCGCCCGAGTCACCAGTCGGAGGGATCCTCCCGTTCCCATGGCCTGAACGGCATTGAGGATTACATTCGTAAAGACTTGCTGGAGGCGATCCGCATCGCAGCGGACCAGAGGCAAATCCGCTTCCAGATGAGTTTCGGTCTTGATCTCCTTGAGTTCCAGATCGTGCCCGACCAGATCCAGGGTTTTCCGCAGAATGTCGTTGACTTGAGCGTATTCCAACTGAAGTTCCCGCTTCCGGGAAAATTCTCTCAACTCATCGATGATTCTCTTGCAGCGAGAGGCGTCCTCATCAATCTTACGCATGTCCCGGTAGAGGGGGGAATTCTCACTCACCTCCTCCATGAGCAAGTTGATGTTCATGAGAATGCTCGTGAGAGGATTGTTCAACTCGTGGGCCACCCCGCTGGCCAGCAGGCCGATGGAGGCCAGTTTCTCGGACTGCCGCAGGGATTCTTCCTTGCGCTTGAGTTCCTCCGTACGCTGGCGCACTTTTTCTTCCAGAGACCGGCTGTACTCCTCAACCCGTTCCTTGTAGGTCGCCAATTCCGCGATCATCGCGTTAAAAGACCGTCCCAGCTCCCCGATTTCGTCCGCCTCCCCCGCCTCCACCCGGTAACTCAGATCCCCTTGAACGATCCGCTTGGTTCCCAGAGAAAGCTGGCGAATGGGCTTTGAAATTTTCTGGGAGACGAAAAACCCGGTGACCACTGCCAGTCCCACTACCGTGGCTGTGAAGATAAACAGGAGGTTGGTTGCCTGGCGGCTTACCAGGCGGGACTGTTCCCGAAGCTCCTCGACCCGTTTCAGAAGAGCCCCATCCATGATTTTGGTCTGGCTTAGGACTTCCTCCGTCGTTCGGACAATCCGCGTCATAATATCGATCCCTTCCGGACTGCGCAGGGGATCTCTCAGGGAAAAAAGCTCATCGGCCAATTTCTTTACCTTGGTAATGTCAGGAGAGATAACGCTGACCATCTCCCGAGGCCTCTTGCTGGACCCGTGGCAAAAGGCCGTACCACAGCTTTGCAACTGCTTTTGTACGCCCTGCATGAGAACGGCAAAGTGGACCTCGGCCCCCGGGTCCGCCTGGAGAAGGTAGCTATTGATCGGATCCGAGAGCTCGGCCAAGGAAAGATTCAAAGCGCGGGTGGCTTCCAGGGAGCGGCTGATTTCCTCAAGCTGGCGGGCAATGTTGACGAGCTCCCTTTGGGCGTAAAAGCTCACCCCTCCCAGGATGAGAGCTTCCGGGAGAACGACCAGAAGGAACGCCAGGACCAGCTTTCGCAGAATCGGGCTGCTCATTGGCTCAAGATCGCAGGAGGAGCATGAGGATCGACTTCACCGGGGATGCCCCCCGGACAACCGACGAGTTTGCGTTCAATTGCTTGTCGCGAATTCTCTGTTCTCCACTCCGCAAACAATCCGGAAGTCCAGGGGGCCGGCCCGGGAAATTACTTGCCGAAGGCCAGCTTGCTGGGACCGCCGGCAAAGGCATGGCGGACCGAAGCGTTATCGAACGCGGCCATGCCAAACGCATACTGCTTGCTCAGGTCATCAAACTGGACATCATACTTGCTGCCGGTCTTCAGCTTGCGGGAAATTTCCAGCGTCCAGACCCCCTTGCTCCAGGAGGCATTGGCGCTGATGTCCCCACGATCGCCCTCAAATGGAGCGACCATGATCCCGGCGACTTCATTCCCCGCCTTGTACTTGCCGTCATCAAAGGGCTCCTTGTCCTTGTCCAGAATCCAGTACGGAGGAGCGGGCTTGTTCCCCTTGGCGGCGAATTTGGGCATCTTCTTGTCGTCGGTCTGGTTATCGACGTATCCGCCCCCCGTCTTGGGGTCGGTCTTTCTCCCGGCATTCGGGGACTTGTCCTTGTCGTATGGAGTGTTATCCAGGTACTGATCATCGATCTGCCCCACGGGGTTCGTGCGCACCGCCTTCCAGTGCCACATATCTGCCAATTCCCCCGGATTCGCCGTGTACATGTTCCCGTAAGGCTTCCCGGCCTCCCCGGCGTGGCAGGCGACCATGCACCCCGCGGATTCAAAGGCCGGGGCGCTGATGTTCCAGATCACGGACACCTTATCTTCGTAGACCTTGTTGTTGTCCCCCCCCTTGTCATTGGGGTCTTTGAGCTTCACCCAGGAGCCATCGGCCTGCTTCTTCCAGGGGGAGCGCTGGTAGCTGCGGGTTTTGTCGCCCCATTGGGCCAGGAAGAAAACTTCCGTGTCCGTGTAGACAGCCTTCAAGGTCACTTCCGTGCCGCCGTTCGGAGGGAAATTGGCACCCGCGGACAGAGGGATCTTGATCGCCTTGGCCTGTTTCCACAGCGCATCCACTTTCCCGTCCAGCACTGGCCCCTTGGCGACCTTCTTGGCCGTCAGGAGGCTTGATTGCTGCGCATATCCTCCCGTCATCCACAAGGCCGCGGCTGCAAAGGCCAGCAAGATGGCAAAAACCACAAACCGCTTTTTCATGCCCCCGTTCTCCTTTTCAGTCTCACAGTGTTTCCCCTCCCACCCCAGGACGCTCAAGGATTGAGACCGCTCCACATCCTTTCAAGACCGGACCTTCTCAATACTCCGGCAAAGAGGATAAGTCCGTTTTGCTCTGGACCTTCGGGGTGTAAATACAGTAGGGCTCTTCCGCCATATAGTCTCCCGTTTCGGAGAAAGCCCGCGCCCGGCACCCCATGCATACCTTGATATACTCGCACAAACCACACTTTCCCTGCAAGAGTTCATAGTGGCGCAACCGGTCAAACACCGGGGACTGCTCCCACACCTCCCGCAGGCGTTGAGTTCGGATATTGCCGGCAGTCACGGGCAGGTAGCCGCAGGGGAAGACCTCCCCTTTGTGAGAGACAAAGCAGACTCCGGAACCCGCCAGGCACCCCTTGGTCATGGCTTCCATGCCCTGGCGCGGCAGATCGAGGTGGCGCCCTTCTTCTCTGGCCTTCTCCCTGAGGATGCGGAAATAATGGGGGGCGCAAGTAGCCCGCGTGTGCAGAGCCTTCTCGCGGCTCTTCCGGTAAAGCCACAGAAGCACATCCTCGTACTTCTCGGGTGACAGCATTTGATCGCCGGCAATTTCCACCCCGCAGCCCACGGGGACCAGCATAAAAATGTGCAAGGCATCGGCCCCCAGGCTCACACAGAGACGATATAGGTCTTCCAATTGCTCTACATTGTGGCGAGCCACGGTGGAGTTGATCTGAACGCTGATTCCTTCGGCGCGCAGATCCCGAATCCCATTCAGAGCCGCCTGGAAGGATCCCGGAATCCCCCGGAAGCGATCGTGGGTCTCGTAGTCGGCACCATCGAGGCTCACCGAAACCCGGCGAATTCCCGAGGAACGCACCTGGGCTGCCGTTTGACGGTCTACGAGAGTCCCGTTCGTGGCCAGGGCCACCGGGAGCCCGCGTTTCCCGGCATAGCGGGCGATCTCGAAAATGTCCGGGCGGTAGAGAGGTTCCCCCCCGCTTAGAATGAGGATGGGGCGGCCCAACTCGGTAAGAGCTTCGATAAATGCAAAGGCCTCCTGTGTGGTTAAATCACTGCGAGCCAGGGTCTTACTGACCTCCAGCCGCCGGCAGTGCTTGCATTCCAAGTTGCAGCCTACCGTACTTTCCCAAAAGACAAGCTTTAAGGCAGGAGTTTGCATCGTTTACTTCTTCCCCCCCAGAATAATTTCCCAGTCATCCGCATGACCTTCAACCGCAATGCTCCACGGGAATCACTGCAATTCTCATGTTGGAATGGGCCGGATCGGTCTTTTTGAATTCGACCAGCGTATCGAAAAGCGGACGTGCCAGTCTCCCGGACACCAGGATCGAAAAAACTTCTTCATTGCCCGGCCATACCGCCGTGCCGAAGTGCCTGCCGTCGGCATCGGTGCCGCAGACCCGTGAGCAGGTCGTATATTCGGACTCGCCGAAATTATCCAGGATTTGGGCAATCAGATCGTGCAGGTGGGAGTGACAGGTAATCCGGATATATTTCGCCCCCTCCGTGTCCTTGAGCATAACTCCAGACCCCCAGGTCTCTCCGGATCTCTCTCGGAGCGCATCAACCCCCGTGTTGCGAGGCGCTCGAGACCTGCGGGGCGCTCGTTTCCATGGGAGAATCTTCCAATTTTTTCTCCATCAAGTACCGGTGGATTCCGGTTACTGCCTTCTTTGACTGCCCCATGGCCAGGATGACTGTGGCCCCACCGGTAACGATGTCGCCGGCGGCAAAGACTCCCGGCAAGGAAGTCATCCCTGTTTCCGGATCGATCTTGAGAACCCCGCGATCGTCGACTTTCAGCTCCGGGGCACTCTGGCGAATCAGCGGGTTCACACCGAATCCCAGGGCAAAGATGGCGGAATCAACGGGCACGATAAAATTCGAATCGGCGACAGGAACGGGGCGGCGCCGGCCCGACTTGTCAGGCTCTCCCAGCTCCATACGCTGGCACTCCATGCCCACCAGCCGGTACTTCTCATCACCGACAAAGCGCAATGGATTGGTGAGGAACTCGAACTTGACTCCTTCCGCCTCGGCGTGAGCCAGTTCCTCTACGCGGCAAGGGGCTTCGGCCCGAGAGCGCCGGTAGTAAACGGTCACGCTCTCCGGTCCCAGCCTCTGGGCCGTACGGGCCGAATCCATGGCCGTGTCGCCGGCCCCGATAACGGCCACTCGTTTCCCCACCCGCACCGGAGT
Organism: bacterium; assembly: GCA_035288405.1. Taxonomy (GTDB): domain Bacteria; phylum JACPSX01; class JACPSX01; order JACPSX01; family JACPSX01; genus JACPSX01. Next base: position 13,986 of record DATEAK010000266.1, read on the forward strand.
GATGGATTCGGGAAAGAGGTCCGCCCGCATCAGGTTCACCCGCGTGAGAAATTCATTTGCCGAAAACACGCCGATCAGGTTTTCACCTGGAATCCCGAGAAACCAGGGGAGTCCTGCGCCGGTGCCGATCATGACGGCGTCAAACCCCAGCTCAAACAGTTCAGCGATCGAGGCAAACTTCCCCACCACCGCGTTGCACACGATCTCAACACCCATCTTCTCCAGGTTCTCAATCTCGGCCGAGATGATTTCCCCTGGAAGACGAAACCGGGGAATTCCGTAAAACAGGACGCCTCCCGGCCGGTGGAGAGCTTCGAAGATCGTCACCTTGTGACCCAAGCGGGCCAGCTCGCTGGCAGCCGTGAGTCCCGCCGGGCCTGACCCAACGACGGCCACCCGAAATCCCGTAGGCGGGGGAATTTCGGGAATAACGATTTTCCCCGAGCGCCGCTCGTAATCGGACACAAAGCGCTCGAGTCTCCCGATGGACACAGGGCTCGGCTTCTTGGTTAGAGCCAAGATGCAAGCCTTCTCGCACTGTTGTTCCTGGGGACACACCCGCCCGCAAATCGCAGGAAGCACATTGGTTTCCCGGATTTTTTGGGCCGCACTGAGAAAGTCACCTTCTTCAATGAGACGCAGAAAGGCGGGGATATTGATTCCCACAGGACAGCCCTCCACGCAATCGTTGTTTGGACAATGAATGCAGCGGCTGGCTTCCAGAACGGCTGTCTCTTCAGAAAAGCCCAAATTAACCTCTTCAAAAGTGCGCGCCCTTTCCAGGGGATCCCTCTCCGGCATCGGTTGCCGGGGGATTCTCATGCGCTCTTTGTTGCTTAGCTTAGGGTTCGACACGAAGTTTCCTTTCTCTGCAGGTAGAGGTCGGCGGCGATCTTTTCTTCCTCACGATAGATCGTGAGACGCTGGGCAATCTCGTCAAAATCCACCTGATGCCCGTCGAACTCGGGACCGTCTACACAGGCAAAATAGCTTTTCCCCCCCACAGTCACCCGGCAAGCTCCGCACATCCCGATGCCGTCCATCATCAGCGCATTCAAGCTTACGTGGGTGGGAATCCGAAAGGGCCGGGTCATCTCGGAAATGGCCGCCATCATGGGAATCGGGCCCACCCCGATGACGAAGTTCACGACCTGGGATTTCACGAGATCCGAGAGAACGTCAGTGACCATCCCCTTGACCCCGCGGCTCCCGTCGTTGGTGGAAATACGCAATTCATGGCAAGCCTGCTTTAGCTCTTCGGTCATGATCAGAAGCTCCGAGGTGCGGGCTCCCAGGATACCGATGACCGTATTGCCCAATTCTTTCAGGCGCTCGGCCATGGGGATGATCGCCCCGGCCCCGTATCCCCCACCCATGAGGACGCAGGTACCGTAATGCTTGAGTTCCGTTGCTTTCCCCAGGGGACCCACCACATCCTGAAACCCTTGGCCTTCCTGAAGATCCAGAATCTCGTAGCTGGTGCGGCCAACCCCCTGGACCACCAACCGAATCGTCCCTTTTTGACGGTCCCAACCGGAAATCGACAGGGGAATCCGTTCTCCCGTTTCGTTCACACGCACAATGACAAACTGGCCAGGTTCTATTTTCCTGGCCGCCAGGGGAGCTTCGACGTGTAAGAGTACCGTTTTTGGCGCAATCTCCTTACGAGAACGTATTGGAAACATAGACAGCCGCCTTCCTAAATTATTTATTCGGTCGCGCGAGCAGAGGCCCCCTGCGCCGCCCGGCCCGGGCTGGATAAGGAATGACCCGCAAGATATGAACCATGAGCGGCTCATCCCCTTCCCGGGCAGAAGCCATGAAAATGCGTGTCTTGGTCCATACCATCCGGCCGTCCGGTCGCTTGAGGATGAAAAGGAATGGGTGAATGGGATGGCCGTCCCGAACCAGGGCCCAGAGACGGCAATGAGCGTAGCAGAAGAGATTATGGAAGCGGTCTTGCCCGAGAAACACCTCGTGGCAGTGCTTGCCGATCACATCTTCCGGCTTGGTCCCGATGAGTGTAGCAGCCATCGCGTTGCACAGGACGATGCGGTCCTTGCGGTCTACGGCAAAGACTCCCTGGCGTTCTTCCTGCCCGATGCGAAGAAGGCTTTCTAGAAAGTTTTCTTGCTCCGGTCCCTGCATTTCACTGCCCTCTTGCCCCCGGCTCAAATTTCCCTTCCCCTGCAGCTCAACCCGATGTGAGAGAACCCCCTCGTATGCGATTAAATTACTGGGATTCGGACAAAGGGAAAATAAGACAGGCATATCATTTTCATAGGTCCAATGCTCTAAATTGTGTAAATACAGGGGGTACTGCGAACGCCAGGGTTGAAATGGTGCTCCGAAACGCCCCTTCCTCGGCGCGATATCCTGCCCTCTCGAAATCCTCAAGCCATCTGCGCGGTTGGATCTAGGGATATTCGCTGCCGAATCTACAGGAGAACCCTCATCATCGCCCGCTCCACAGCGCGGGAAGGATAAAACGGGTCTTCCATCCTGGCCTCCTCTTGTTGCTAGGCCGACCAGGATACCGTCCCCCTTCCCCCGCAAGCGGACATTTCACTTGCTACGAGAGGCGGACATTTCACATAC
>DATEAK010000267.1:0-4225 GCA_035288405.1 bacterium
GGGAGCGGTCTCCCTTGTGCCCCAGGGCGATGACCACGCCGCCGCGGGTTTTCACCTCTTGAATATTGCTGAGCATCTTGTCGTAGACGGAGTCTTTGGGGGCGATGACCACAACGGGCATCTTCTCGTCGATGAGAGCAATCGGCCCGTGCTTCATCTCCCCGGCCGGATAGCCCTCCGCGTGAATGTAGGAAATCTCCTTGAGCTTGAGGGCTCCCTCCAGGGCCACGGGGTAATTGATCCCGCGCCCGAGGTAGAGGAAATCACTTTTATCGGCGAAGTGCCGGGCCAGTTGTTCGATCTCCTCGTCCATCTCCAATACCTCTTCGAGAAGGCTGGGGATTCCCAGGAGTTCTTGCATCTCCTCCCGAGCTTGCTCCCGGGTCAAAGTTCCCCTCACACGCCCAAGGTGTAAGGCCACCAGGTAAAGGGCCGCAATTTGAGACGTGAAGGCTTTAGTGGAAGCGACGCCGATTTCGGGGCCGGCATGGGTATAGAGAACTCCATGGGACTCCCGGGCAATCGTGCTGTCCACCACGTTGCAGATGGAAAGTGTCGTAGCCCCACGCTGTTTGGCCTCCCTGAGAGCCGCCAGTGTGTCCGCGGTTTCTCCGGATTGGGAAATCGGGATCATCAGCGTAGAGGCGGAAACCAGAGGGCTGCGATAGCGGAACTCCGAAGCAAAATCCACCTCTACGGGAACTTGCGCCAGTCGCTCGATGAGATACTTGCCGATCAATGCCGCGTGCCAGGAAGTTCCGCAAGCGATCAGGAAGACCCGCTCGATGTTCTGTACAGAAGTCGAGGACTCGATGTCATCCAGCAGGACGTTGCCCGCCTCCAGGGCGAGACGCCCGCGCAAGGTATCGGAAAAGGCGCGGGGTTGCTCATAGATTTCCTTGAGCATGAAGTGCTTGTAGCCCCCCTTTTCCGCCATGACCAGATCCCAGAGGATCTTCTTCACTGCCTTGGTGATCGTCTGGCCCTCCAGATTGGAGACCTTCACGCCCTCGCGGCTGAGCACGGCGATTTCGTTGTCGTTCAGGAAAATCACATCTCGCGTGTAGTTCAGGATCGCGGGGATGTCTGAAGCGACGAAAAACTCTCCCTTGCCCAGTCCGATGACCAGAGGGGCGCTGTGACGGGCCGCCACCACCTTTCCCGGGTCGGCCGAACTAATGGCGGCCAACGCGTAGGCTCCCTTCACTTCCTGCAAGGCCCTGCGCATGGCCGCTTCCAGATCTCCCTGGAAGTAGAAGTCGATCAGGTGGGCCAGAACCTCGGTGTCGGTTTCCGATTGGAAGGTTCGGCCCGCCTGGCGCAGCTTTTCTTTCAGCTCCAGGTAGTTTTCAACAATTCCGTTTTGCACCAGGGCGATGGTTCCCGCCCGGTGGGGATGGGCGTTTTCCTCGCTGGGGCGTCCGTGCGTCGCCCAGCGCGTATGTCCCACGCCGACCGTCCCCTCCAGAACCACGTGACGCAGGCTCTCTTCCAGAGCTCTGAGCTTGCCCACGGTACGCCGCACTTCCACGGTGCCGTTGTGAATGAGGGCTACCCCGGCCGAATCGTACCCCCGGTATTCAAGACGCTTGAGCCCTTCAATGAGAATCGGGACAACCTGCCGTTCCCCGATGTAACCGATGATTCCGCACATGCCGTTTTCTCCCTACTCTGTGGTCTCTCTTTTTTGCAGCTTTCTTTTGGCCCAGCTCTCCTTCACGACCAGGGGGGCCCTGCTCAAGGCGAGTGCCTGGGGCGGCACATTTTTCGTGAGCGTTGTCCCGGCCCCGATAATCGAACCTTGGCCTACGGTGACCGGTGCTACGAGTTGAGTGTCGCTTCCCACAAACACATCGTCCTCGATGATGGTTTGGTGCTTGCTGATCCCGTCGTAGTTACAGGTGATGGTTCCTGCGCCGATGTTGACCCCTTTGCCCACGATGGCATCGCCGATGTAGCTGAGATGATTTGCCTTGGTTCCTCGCCCCAAAGTGGACTTCTTGACCTCCACAAAGTTTCCGACATGAACTTCTTCCTCAAGGACCGATTCCGGGCGCAAGTGGCTAAAGGGCCCGACCATGGCTCGGTCTGCAATGCGGGCCTCTTCAATCACACAAGCTGCACCGATCCGCACGGACTGCCCGACTTCGCTGTCCACGATCAAGGAGCCGGGCAGGATGGTGCAATCTTCCCCAAGGCGGGTCCGACCCAGGAGATACGTGTTGGGGTACAGGACCGTGTCTTGGCCGATTTCCACCGTGACATCAATATACGTGGTGGAGGGATCCAGAAGAGTGACCCCGCGCCTCATATGTTCCTGGTTGATGCGGCGGCGAATCAGAGCTTCGGCCTGGGACAAATCCAGCCGCGAGTTGATCCCCAATGTTTCCACTGGATCCGTTTCCAGAGCCTGGACCGTTCCTCCCGAGGCTAACACCAGAGATACTGCCTCGGTGAGGTAGTATTCTCCTTTGGCATCGTTGCAGGGAATGGAGGAGAGGAGAGTGGCCAGCCCTCTTCCCTCGAAACAGTAAATCCCTGCGTTGATTTCGGCAAGGGCCTTTTCGTCCGGAGTTGCATCGTTTTCTTCGACGATCCGCAGGACCCCGCCGCCGGCCCCGCGTACAATTCGTCCGTAACCCGTGGGATCTTCCACTTGAGCGCTCAGGAAAGAAATCCGAGTGCCGCTGTCTTCGTGGGCATTCAGAAGCCGGCGCACGGTCTCTTCTTTCAATAGGGGTACATCGCCGGAAAGCACCAGAACCGGGCCCCGGTGCTCTTCAAAGAACGGCCCGGCCTGCAGTGTCGCATGAGCCGTCCCCAACTGCTTTTCCTGTACGACCCAATTCACGTTTGCCTGTTTGATAGCTCCGCGAATCTCCTCCGCGCCATGACCGATCACCACCACGACGTTGGAGGAAACCTTGGCGGCGACTTCGAGAACGTATTCCAGCATGGGTTTGCCGGCCAGAGGATGGAGCACCTTGGGCTTTCGGGATTTCATCCGGGTGCCCTGGCCTGCGGCTAAAACAATGGTGAGGGCCTGTCCTGCACCCGGAAGCCGGGTACCCGGTCGAAGGGGGCCGCTCATGGTTTGGTACCTCCCTTGAGATTAAGGCCCAACTCAAGAATCTTTTTGCGCAGTGTGTTCCGGTTGATTCCAAGGACCTGGGCCGCCCGCATCTGATTGCCCTGGGTTTCCTTGAGAACGAGGTGGAGCAAGGGTCTCTCAAAGCGATGCAAAAGCACGGAATAGAGGTCTCCCTTTCGCTTTGCGCACATCTGCCGCACGAATTCCGCCAGGCGGCTCTCCAGGAGATCTTCAAAAGAAGGGATTGCACCGTCTCCTCCCTTTGTGTCGGAACTTCCCAGGAGATCGGGGAGATGCTCGGGGAGGATGGTAGAACTCGTCGTCAGCAGGGCCGCTCTCTTGACCACGTTTTCCAATTCACGGACGTTTCCCGGCCAGTTATGGGATTCCAATAAGGACATGGCTTGCGGTGACATGAACTTTTGCCCAGGGCCTGATTCGTCCGCAAAGCGATTCAAAAAGTAGTCCACTAACAGGGGGATATCTTCCCGGCGCTCCCGCAGCGGCGGCAGGTGGATCGGGAGAACTTTCAGGCGGTAGTAGAGATCCTCCCGAAATCTGCCCTGCTTGCATTCGGAATCGAGGTCTCTGCTGGTGGCGGCAATGATCCGCACGTCGACCCGGATGGGTTCTTTTCCCCCCACTCGCTCGAATTCTTTTTCCTGCAGGATACGCAAGAATTTTGCCTGCAGGTCCCGGTCCATTTCCGCCACCTCGTCCAAAAAGAGCGTCCCTCCGCTCGCCCGCTCAAACTTGCCCTCCTTCATGGCCGTGGCTCCCGTGAAGGATCCCTTCTCGTGACCGAAGAGTTCGCTTTCCAGGAGTCCCGAGGGGATGGCCGCGCAATTCACCACCACGAACGGGCGGCCGATCCGGCGGCTGTTGTAATGGATCGCCCGGGTGATGAGCTCCTTTCCCGTGCCGCTTTCCCCCGTGAGCAGGACCGTGACATCACTTTCAGCGACCTTACCGATGAGTTTGAACACCTCCTGCATCGCGGGACTCTTGCCGATGATCTGGCCGACCCCGCTTTTCTCTCGAAGTTCGCGGGTGACGGAAGCCAGTTGTCCCCGCAAGGCGGTGATCTCCCGCATTTTTTCCACCAAGAGGTAGACTTCGTCCAGGTTGAAGGGC
>DATEAK010000268.1:0-12285 GCA_035288405.1 bacterium
GAAGTTTTTCCAGCTTCCCGCTGCAATCCGGACAGCTCTGCAATGGAGGATCTGAGACCCTCTGGATTATTTCCAGCTTCTTCGCGCATTGGCTGCATTTGTACTCGTAAATGGGCATTACACTGGTCTCCTCGGTGCCTAGCACTCTCCACATGGGAGTGCTAAAATTATAGAATGTTTTCCTTGAGAGTCAAGGTTTTTTGCAAACTCGGGGGATTCTTCCACCCGCCTGCTCATTGGAGGTCCCACGGAGGGCTTTGTAGGCTCCCAGCACAAGATCGAGACCCGGCACGTCAACATCCCTAAGACATTCAAAGGTCTCCTGATGTACCCGCCTCTCCTCTAATTGACGTTCGAACCCGAAAATGTCAAATTCCTGGAACGAACGGCTAAAGCGGACCACATGGATGATCTCATGGGTCAGGACATAGAGCATCAAAGTCTCCAAGCGCAGGACCTGCTTCCCACGCCGGATCCTATCCAACACTTTATGGTCCTGAACACAAACCCGGTAAAACTCGAGCGGCCAGGGACTCCCGTGGCCTGACGGGGAAAAACACTCGTACTTGGCCACCTGGGCCATCGCCTGATCGGTGATTTCCTCTTGGCTGAGAAATGCCAGAGTCCTGAGGTCGTAATGGATGGATCCCCATTCTTCTCTAGAGAGTTGAAAGCGGTGGGACACCAGATCCTCTGTGTTCACCAAGCATTGCTCGACAATCGCAAGCTGCCTGTCACTAAAGTAACGATCCTTTGTCATGAGAGATCTCTTGTCCATTACAGCCGCCACGTTTTAACCATTTCACATCTAAATCTAGCCTCCGAGGTCGACAACGTCAACGGCCCGATCCTCTCCCCAAGCTAGGGAAGTTCCTTGACAAGAGGGGGGAGGATGCTAACAATGGATTTGTCGCCCGGAACAATATTTCCCACAGGTACCCTCGTTCACATCCAGCAGAAGGAGGTTCCCCATGCGACTACAGGGTAGAGTGGCGATTGTCACCGGAGGCGGTCACGGGATTGGCCGGGCTTATTGTCTGGGTCTCGCCCGGGAGGGGGCTGCCGTGGTGGCGGCTGACATCCACGGAGACGCAGCCCGCGAGACCCAACGAGAAATAGAAAAAATGGGAGGGAAAGGGCTCGGGTTGGAGACCGATGTGGCGAGTGTCGAGGGTACCCAGATGATGGCTCAACGCACGCAAGAAGCCTTTGGACGCATCGATATTCTGGTGAACAACGCTGCAGTCTTTTCCACAATTCCCATATCCCGTGTACCTTTCGATCAAATCCCTCTGGAAGAGTGGGATCGGGTGATGACAGTGAATCTTAAGGGGCTGCTCCTGTCCTGCCGTGCGGTTGTCCCCGTTATGCGGCGGCAAAAGAAGGGGAAAATCATCAATATCTCCTCGGCCTCCATTTATAAGGGAACCGGCAACCGGATCCACTATGTAACATCAAAGGCCGGGGTTGTCGGCTTTACACGGGTTCTGGCTCACGAACTCGGGGATGACGGGATTTGCGTGAACACTGTGGCTCCAGGGTCTACATTGAGTGAATCTCCCGATGACAAATCAGCCGTCACTTTCAGACAATCGGCGACTTCGGAACGTTGTTTGAAGCGAATTGAGAGACCCGATGATTTGGTGGGGACCATCCTCTTCCTCTCCTCGGATGATAGCGACTTCATCACGGGTCAGACGATCGTAGTTGACGGCGGGACGAGCTTTATCTAGAAAACTGGAACACGCCGCACGGAGGTAGAATCGCTTGCATGTATAAATACTTCCGCTTTCTTACCGAGCAGGTCATTGAGGCAATCAACATCGCCTCCTCCGAGATGATGAATCTCCAGCAGGCGGAACTGACCCCAGAGTTTCTTCTGATCGGCCTTCTAGAGCAGGACGATTCGCTTGTCCTAAAAATTCTTAGAGAAATGGGCTTTGAGCCTCAAGCGATGAAGGATCAGATTCTCGATCGCATCTACGCCGCTCAGGAAAATCGCCCTAGACATCCTCGGACCGGACCCATTCAGATTTACCTATCCCGGGAGACAGAGCAGGTCCTGCAAATCGCCAAACGCGAGGCTGACTCGCTGAAGGACAAGTTTGTCGGAGTGGGGGCTCTCTTTCTAGTCCTCCTGGACGTTTCCTCCGGCTTTGCCTCCGCTCTGCTCCGGGATCTGGGAATCCATTACGAAAAAGCCAGAAACGCTCTCCTCAGATTACGCGCCGGCCGTCAGGTGGAAGACCGGGAATCCGAAATGCGCTACGACGTGCTGAGAAAATACACCACGAACCTCACGGACCTGGCTCGCCGTGGGGAGCTCGACCCGGTCGTCGGTCGGGAGACAGAAATCAACCGGGTGATTCAAATTCTTTCCCGTCGCAAGAAAAACAACCCGGTTCTGATTGGGGAGCCTGGCGTAGGCAAGACGGTCATTGTCGAAGGATTGGCACAGAGGATCGTGGATGCAGACGTCCCCGAGAACCTTCTCAATAAACAAGTCCTGCAACTGGAGATGTCCGAGGTCATCGCGGGCGCAAAATTTCGGGGAGAATTTGAAGAGCGGCTCAAAGCCCTCAAGGATGAAGTGATCTCAGCAGCAGGGCAGGTCATCTTGTTCATCGACGAGCTTCACACGGTCGTGGGGGCAGGGGCTGCTTCTGGAGGGCTGGATGCCTCCAACATGTTGAAGCCGGCTCTGGCTCGGGGGCAGCTCCAATGTATCGGTGCAACTACCCTGGAAGAGTACAAGAAGCACGTTGAGGAGGACAAGGCCCTGGAGCGCCGATTTCAAACCGTCCTGATCAAAGAACCGACGGTTGAGGAAACTTATAGAGTTTTGCAGGGGTTGAAGTCCAAGTATGAGAGCCATCACCAAGTACATTTTACAGAACAAGCCCTGCTCCAGGCAGCCAGGCTCGCGGAGCGCTATATTGCAGACCGGTTCTTGCCTGACAAGGCCATTGACCTCGTGGATGAAGCAGGTTCCAAGAAACATCTGGACCTAAACTACATCCCCTCCGACATTCGCAAGCTGCAGAAAGAGAGAGACCAAGTCCTCCAGTCCCAACGCAAGGCCTATGAGTCGGAAGACTATGAAGCCGCAGCCCGCTACCAGCAGCAAATCCTTCTTATGGACCAGGAGCTAAAGGCCAAGCGTACGAGCTGGCGCAAGACCATTCAGCCCGAGGAAGCCGCCGTGGACGAGGAAGACATTGCACGGGTTGTCGCGCATTGGACGGGCATCCCGGTAACCCGGATGCTCGAGTCCGAGGCAGAAAAACTCACGCGCATGGAGGAAAACCTGCACAAGCGCATCATTGGTCAGGACAACGCCGTCAAAGCCGTGAGCAATGCCATCCGGCGCAACCGGGCGGGCTTGAAGGAGCAGAATCGGCCCATCGGATCCTTCCTCTTTCTGGGTCCCACGGGAGTGGGCAAGACGGAGCTGGCCAAAGCCCTTACCGAATTTCTCTTTGACGACGAAAACAAACTCATCCGTCTGGACATGTCCGAATTCATGGAGCGTCACACAGGCTCCAAATTGATCGGGTCTCCTCCCGGCTATGTGGGCTACGGTGAAGGAGGACAACTTACCGAAAAAGTTCGCCGCAATCCTTATGCGGTGGTCCTCCTCGACGAGCTTGAAAAAGCCCACCCGGACATCTTCAACATCTTGCTGCAAATTCTCGACGACGGACGGCTTACCGACTCTCAGGGGCGTACGGTAAGCTTCAAGAACACCATCATCATCGGAACTTCCAATATCGGCAGTGAGCTCATCACCCGGGAAGCACCGGAAATCGGCTTCGTAAGGGATTTCACCCAACAACGCTACGAAGATATAAAGAAGATGGTCCTCCACGAAGTGAAAAAGGTGTTTAAGCCCGAGTTCTTAAATCGCATCGACGACCTGATCGTCTTCCATCAGTTGACAAAAGCGCACATCCGTCAGATCGTTGACCTCCTCCTGACCACTCTTGCCAAACGTCTCCAGGAGCGCGAGCTCAACATCGATGTGCACGATGATGTCCGCGAAAAGCTCGCCGAAGAGGGCTACGACCCCTTTTATGGCGCCAGACCCTTGCGGCGTGCCGTGGAAAACCTCATTGAGAATCCGCTGGCTCAGAAGGTCATCACCGGAGAGTTTTCCTCGGGGGACCGGATACAAATTGCCCTGAATACCGGGGAGATTGTTTTTACAAAAACTACAGGGCAGGCCATTCCTCAAACCATTTCATCCTCATGGAACCGGTCTATATCTTAGGAGTCCCCCTGGATCTGGGGGCAGGACGACGGGGCGTCGATATGGGACCCAGTGCCGTGCGTGTCGCAGGGCTCCATCACACCTTGCGAGAGCTCGGACACCAAATCATCGACTGCGGAGACCTGTCGATCCCCATTGCGGAAACTCGCTCCTTCGGCCAATCCCACCTGAAATTTCTCCACGAGATTACGGAGACCTGCTCTCGGCTGGCCCAGGAAGTAAGTGAGGTTTTCCGTAAGGGAGGAGTCCCGCTGGTGCTGGGAGGAGATCATTCATTGGCCATCGGAAGTGTGGCCGGGGTGGCTTCCCACTGGGGCTCGTCGAAGTTCGGGCTTATCTGGTTTGACGCACACGGGGATATCAATACCCCAGCCACAACGCCGACTGGAAACATCCACGGAATGCCCCTTGCCGTGTTGCTGGGCCATGGAGATCTTCAGCTGGTAGAACTCGGGGGCGCCACTCCCAAGCTGTCTGGGAAAGATACTGTGCTGGTAGGAGTGCGCCGACTGGATCCAGGAGAGAGGGAAATGCTGTCCACGAGCGGGGTAACGGTATTTACCATGCGAGACATCGACGAAATGGGGATGAAAACTGTTGTAGAAGCCGCACTGGACATAGCAACGGCCGCTGGAAAGCCCCTCCATGTGAGCTTTGATCTCGATGTCATCGACCCCAGCTACGCGCCCGGAGTGGGAACGCCTGCGAACGGGGGAATCACCTATCGGGAAGCCCACTTGGCCATGGAGCTTATCGCAGATTGCCAGCGTCTCTCTTCCTTTGATTGCGTGGAAATTAATCCACTTCTGGACAACCGAAATCGCACCGCAGCTCTGGCAGTGGAATTGATCGGCTCCGCCTTCGGCAAATCTATCCTCTGATCGGTTGCAAAAACCCTGAAGCCTACAACGGGCAACGCCAGGCGGCTTCCTCTGTGCGAGCCGTAAATTCAGCTCAAGCTTGAGATCAGGGAGATCCAATCGTCCTAGCCTTTGAAGTTCATCGCCACAAAAAGGTGGGACCCCCTGCGGTTAATCAGGATCAAGACAGTTCCATCAGACGCGCTCTCCCTCACTGCACGCCAGAAATCCTGGACTGTAGGGACTTCTCGCTCGTCAACTTCCTGAACCAAGTCTCCCTGGCGAATTCCCGCTTGATCGGCCGGTCCCCCAGGCTCCACCCGGGTAACGATCACTCCTCGGGATTGGGAAAGGCCCAAGCCCCGTGCCAGTTCCGGGGTAAGATCCTGGACGGTCATCCCGTATTGTTGCTGGGCAGGAACCGAGCGGGCAGCCACGGACTCTTCTTTGAGTTCAGCGACGGTCACCCGTAACTCCAGATCCTTTCCTTTGCGAAGAACCTTTACCGGAACTTCTTTGCCAATTGACGTATTCGCCACTAGCCGAGGAAGCTCCATGATATCTTCCACCGGCTTCCCATCAAAAGAAACAATAAGATCACCGCGCTGTATCCCCGCTTTCTTTGCCGGTCCCCCTTCGGTGACCTCCGATACCAGGGCGCCTTGCGGCCGGGGCAAGCCCAGGGACTTAGCCAGGTCCGGTGTCACGGCCTGAATCTGAACCCCAATCCATCCGCGCGTAACCGCCCCCTTCTGCCAGAGCTGCAAGAGGACCGGTTTCGCCAGGTTTATCGGGGTGGCAAAACCCAGACCCTGCCCCCCGGCAATAATCGCCGTGTTGATACCGATAATTTCCCCTCGCATGTTGATGAGGGGACCTCCACTGTTGCCGGGGTTAATCGATGCGTCCGTCTGGACGAAGTCGTCGTAAGGACCCGCCCCGATAATTCTCCCTTTGGCGCTTACGATTCCCGTGGTCACCGTTTGCCCGAGGCCAAAAGGGTTGCCGATCGCCATAACCCATTCCCCGACTCGTAACTTGTCCGAATCTCCCAGGCGGGCGAAGGGCAGGGGTTGACGAGGAGAAATCTTGATGAGAGCCAGATCGGTCTTCGGATCGCGCCCCACGATTTTGGCGTCGTACTCCTGCTTATCCGAGAGGATGACCTTGATTTCGGAAGCACCCTCGACGACGTGATTGTTCGTGGCGATAAATCCATCTTTGTTGATGATGAATCCGGATCCCAAGCTTTGGCGTTTAAATTCCTGCTGGGGAACGTCTCCAAAGTAGCGGCGAAACAAATCTTCAAACGGGTTACTCTGAAAGGGTCCCTCCCCGGAAGGTCCGCGCTGCGGTCCTTGCCCTTTCACTACCTGGGTGGTGCTGATATTAACCACGGAGGGACTAAGCTTCTCCGCCAGGTCCACGAAAGGTGGTAGAGCGACCTGCGGAGATACTCCCGTGCTACCCTCGGTCCACAAGCTCTGCCCCCATCCCGTTACGGATCCCGAAAGGATCAAGAGAAGGGTCAACGCAAGACACAGCCCCACTGGATTCCGACGAGACTGGAAACCAATCGAAATCCTCATTTGAATTACTCCTATATGTGGTCTTAGTGGTTAGACTTGGCGGGAGTTACTACTTTGATTGAGTTTCTCACCCGGCTCCTGTCGGATACCATTGGCCCTTTTCCGACAAAGAATTCGGCAGTTACATCTCCGATCAGACTCCGATTTTGCGCCGTCTACGAGATCCTTTCTCCTCCTCCTCAGAACTCGACTCTGAAGCAACTTTCACCCGCTTCGCAACCTGGCCATCGGAAAATACGACGTCAATAACCTCCTCCATTTTGCTGATAAAGCGAAATTCCAAGCCGGCCTTCATGTGTTCGGGAATCTCGGGCATATCTTTTTCGTTCTTCCTCGGCAGGACGATCGTCGTAATGCCTGCCCGCTTCGCCGCCAGGACTTTTTCTTTGATCCCTCCAACGGGCAACACAAGGCCTCTTAGCGTAATTTCTCCCGTCATGGCAACGTCTCCCCGGACAGCCCGGCTGGTCAACAAGGAGACCAGCGCCACGAACATGGTGATTCCCGCCGAAGGTCCGTCCTTCGGGATAGCTCCGGACGGCACGTGAATATGAATATCACTCTTATCGTAGAAATTAGACGGGATCCCCAAGGCTTTCGCCCTGGAGCGCACGTAGCTCAGGGCTGCCTGGGCCGATTCTTTCATCACGTCTCCAAGCTGGCCGGTCAACGCGAGGCTTTTTTGTCCGGGCATCCTGGTGGCTTCTACAAAGAGAATGTCCCCTCCCGTAGAAGTCCAGGCCAGTCCTGTGGCAACACCGGGAACGGAGGTTCGCTCGGCCGCTTCCGAGAAAAACTTAATGGGTCCCAGGTAGCGGGAAATATCTTCGCCTGTCACCTGCACAGTGCCTTGTTTGCCATCGGCCACTTCCTTGGCAATCGCACGGCAAATCCCAGCAATCTCTCTTTCCAGATTTCGTACTCCAGCTTCTCGGGTATAAGAACGAATGAGTGTTTGCAATGCATCTTCCGCGAAGATGACCTGATCTTCCTTCAGACCATTTTCTAAAACTTGTTTTGGAATCAGGAACTGCTTGGCAATCGCCACCTTGTCTTCCTCGGTGTACCCCGGGAGTTCGAGCACTTCCATCCTATCCTTGAGAGCAGGAGGGATCGGCTCCAGGATGTTGGCCGTGGAGATAAACATCACCCTGGAGAGATCGAAAGGGACATCCAGATAATGATCGGAGAAAGAATAATTCTGTTCGGGATCGAGAACTTCCAAGAGGGCTGAGGACGGATCCCCCCGAAAGTCGATGCCAATCTTATCCACCTCATCAAGCATGAAAATGGGGTTGTTCGAACCTGCTTTTTTCACCCCTTGGATGACCCGTCCGGGCAGCGCTCCAACATAAGTCCGACGGTGACCCCGAATTTCCGCTTCATCTCGAACTCCGCCCAAAGAAATGCGCACAAATCGGCGTCCAATGGCGCGCGCGATCGAGCGCCCGAGGGAAGTCTTTCCTACACCCGGAGGTCCCACGAAGCACAATATGGGGCCTTTCAGATTGTGCCTTAACTTACCTACCGCGAGGTATTCGAGTATCCGTTTCTTAACTTTTTCGAGGTTAAAGTGATCTTCATCGAGAATCTGTTTGGCCGCAGCCAGATCGAGGTTATCTTCCGTGCTGATCGACCAAGGCAGATCCACAAGCCAATCCAGGTAAGTGCGCGAGACTGTGTACTCGGCTGCCGCGGGCGACATGCGCGATAGGCGATCAAGCTCTTTTTCTGCGGCCTCGGCAGCTTCTTTGGGCATATTCGCCTTGGTAATTTTTTCGCGGAGTTCTTTCATCTCCTGGGTGCGCTCGTCTTCTTCCCCGAGTTCTTTCTGAATCGCTTTCATCTGCTCCCGCAGATAGTACTCCCGTTGGGTTTTCCCCATGCCTTCCTGGATTTGAGACTGGATTTTATCCTTGAGCTCCAAGACCTCCTTTTCTCGATTCGCCAGGATGTTCACTTTCTCCAAGCGCTCTTTGACGTCGAGGATCTCCAAAATCTCCTGTTTCACGGAAGCGGGCAGATTAAGGTTCGAGGTAACAAAATTGGCCAGGTGAGAGGGATCCTCCAACTGCATGGTCAAGTGGGAGATATCTGCGGACAAATAGGGCGCCAAGTCGACTAATTTCTTGAAAAGAGCCTTGAGGTTAATGGTTAGGGCCTCAACTTCAACTCCCTCTGCGATCCGATCCTTGAGTTCCTCAACTCGAACGTGGATATAGGGATCGGATCCCAAGAATTCCGTGACCCCAAACTTCCCTACCCCTTGAACAATGACGTTCTTCTTGCCGTCTTGAGTTTTGAAGACCTTTAAGATCTGAGCAAACGTCCCAACCCGGTACAAATCGTCCGGGGTCGGATCCTCGATTTCTGAGCTTTTTTGAGTAATGACACCGATAATCTCTTCTCGCGCTACAGCGTCTTCCACTAGGCGAACAGACTTCTCCCGGCCTACGACCAGAGGTAAGATCAATCCAGGAAACAGCACCGTGCCTCGTAGCGGCAAGATCGAAATTTCTGACGGGGCGGCTACTTTCCCTCCCTCTCCCTCCTCGGGATTTCCTTCTGGTTTTTCCAGTAAATTCATTAAGATATCCTCGCTCCTTAATCCGCCATTACGGAAACGCTCTTGTCCTTTTTATTATACCACAATATAGCCAACAAATAATCTTACTCTCTCTTTGTCAATTCTTTTGACTGGCTTGTCGAGCAATATCGCGTGAGAATTCTGGGTTAAATAATCGCGAAGGGATTTTCGCCTCTGGCCCTTGCTCCTGCTCTTCGTCCAACGAGATCATCCGGCAATGCCCCTCATAAACAGCGCCTTCCTCGATAACCAGAATCGGAGTGCTGATATCTCCCACAAGTACGCTCCCTTTCTGGATTTCAATGCGCTGGTGGGCACGTACATTCCCCTGGATTTTCCCACATCCGATTAAGGTCCCCACGTTGATTTCGGCTTGAACCTCTGCACTTTCTCCCACAATGAATGTATCCGGCGACAGGATTTCTCCCTCGAATTTTCCGTCCACCCGCACAGTCCCCTGAAAGGAAAGAATACCGTGAAATTGGGTCCCCTCCCCTAAAAACGCGCGTAACACCTCCCGGTTCGTGTTTTCTTTTTTCCCACTCGACTTCAACACCACGGGTTCACCTCCTATCGGCTCGTTTCGCTTTGGTTAAAATGTCGGCAAGTGCCTGCAAGTCGTCAAGTGAATAATAAGAGATGACAAGAGCCCCTCTCTCGGCCGTACCGTGAATCTCCACCCGTGTCACTAAAGTCCGGCTTAACTGCTCTGCCAAGGCCTGCAAATGGACATCCCTACGGCTCTGCGGTTGTTTCTTTGGCAGCTTTCGTGCCCGAATTACGGCCTCTTCGGTTTGTCGCACCGAAAGACCTTGCCGAAGAATCTTACCGCAAAGCTCCTTTTGTTCTTCTACCGTCTTAAGCCCTAACAGGGCGCGGGCATGTCCCATAGTCAGGCGTCCTGACACTACTTCTGCTTGAATTTCCGTAGGAAGCTTTAACAATCTAAGCTGGTTGGCAACGGTGCTGCGATCTTTTCCCACCCGACGGGAAACTTCCTCTTGAGAGAGACTAAATTCAGCGGAAAGCCTTTCATAGGCCCGCGCCTCTTCGATCGGGTTTAGGTCCTCTCTCTGAATGTTCTCAATGAGAGCAACCTCCAGACGCTCTGCGCCGCTAACTTCTCGCACCAGCCCCGGCACCGTAGAGAGTCCGGCTAACCGGGCGGCACGCCAGCGGCGTTCTCCGGCAATGAGCTCATACGCCCCCTCAGACACTTTTTGAACGATAACCGGCTGCAACACCCCCCTGGTTCGAATCGATTCCACAAGCCCCTCCAGCCCCTGCCGGTCGTCGGAAGATAGGTGCCGGGGCTGATCCGGATTCGGCACGATCGCATCCAGGGGGATTTCTTGAATTCCCCGCCCTTCCTCAATTCGAGTTGAGATGAGTGCCTCCAGTCCTCTACCGAGTGCCTTTCTTTGCATGGTCCAGGAGTTCCTCTGCAAGAGTTCGATAAGCCTGTGCCCCCCGAGAACGTGGATCGTACAACAAAATGGGGAGACCATGACTCGGGGCTTCGCTGAGCCGGACGCTACGCGGGATAATCGTGTGAAAAACGGTCCCCTCAAAGTGGCGGCGAACCTCATCAGCGACTTGCTGAGAGAGCAGCGTTCGTGCATCAAACATCGTCAACAAAACTCCTTCAACGGAAAGGTCCGGGTTTAAGCTCTGCTTGATACGGCGAACAGTCCGCAACAACTGGGTCAACCCTTCCAAAGCGAAGAACTCACACTGCAAGGGAATAAGAACGCTGTCGGCCGCTGTCAGAGCGTTCAAAGTCAGCAGTCCCAAGGACGGAGGAGAATCAATTAGAATGAATTCAAACCTGTCGCGCACACCGTTTAGCGCCCGACAGAGACGTTTTTCCCGTTCTTCCAATGAGACGAGTTCAATCTCGGCACCAATCAAGTCTACGGTAGCTGGGAACAAATATAGATTCGCGAGCTGGGTAGGAATAATGGCCTTGTCAGCCGGCTCCAAACCGAGAAGGCACTGATAAACCGTTATAATTGAATTGGTTTTATCGATTCCCACACCGCTGCTGGCGTTTCCCTGTGGGTCAAGATCAATGAGCAGCGTGGAGTGCCCCCCAAGGGCTAGGGCTGCACCTAAATTAATAGCGGTGGTGGTTTTTCCCACCCCTCCCTTCTGGTTCGCGACTGCAATAACGCGCCCCACGCTAAACTCCACCTTTAGAAACCATTGACAAATCAGCCTGAATTCTACTCCCCCTCAGGAATGAAAGGCAAGAGCTTTCCCCATGTTTCACGTGGAACACTTTTAGGGTCTCCGGCGCTGAATCGTCACAAACCGAATTCGAGTCTCCCAGGGGGTGGAGATCTCTTGCACTCCCTTCAGCTCTCCGCCAAACCGCGCACAGATACCAGCTGCTGGAACGATTTCTTCTTCCAGACCCTCCCCTTTCTGTGCAATGAGAGACCCTCCGGGTTTTATCAGCGGCAGACAGTCCTGAACCAATCGAGAAAGCTTTAGGGCGGCCCGGGAAACGACCACACTGAATTCTTCCTGAAAAGAGTTCTCTTGGGCAAGCTCGCGCAGGTCCGAACAAACGATTTGCAAGCCAGATAACCCAAGCAATGCAGCAACATACTTGAGGAAACTGGCCTTTCGTCGCGAGCGCTCAAGCAAAGTCCACTGGCCTTCGGGATGTAAGATTTTTAGCGGGATCCCTGGGATGCCAGCGCCGCTTCCAACATCTAGACATCTTCCAGCGGAGCCCTCTTCAGGCAATGGCCATAAGGCAGAGCAGGCAAAAAGGTACCGGACAATCTCTGCTTCGTCTTGTAGAGCTGTCAAATTCACAGTCCGATTCCAGCGCCGAATCTCCCGCAAATAGGCCAGAAAGCGGTCTTTTTGCGGTTCCTGCAATGGGACCCCTATCCGTTCAAACTCAAAAGTGAGGAAATCTTTAATGTCTGACTTCATATCCGGATGTGGCGCTACGATGTTTGTCCG
>DATEAK010000269.1:0-5642 GCA_035288405.1 bacterium
GGCGTCCTTGACGCCGCTGTCCACGGGGATTGTGCAGATCAAGTCATTCTATTCCCCCCTTTTAGGGGATATTACCTCTCGCGGCCCGTTATTATCACGTTTTTCACCACAGGGCACCTCACCCCGTCCCGACAACCCGGATTTTCGCTCCTTCCGAAGAGTTCCGAGGACAACCCGGATCATTGGACGGCTGACACCAGGCAGAATATTACGCTATATCCCAACAGGCTGCCGCAAACCTTCCGTTCACCCTTCGACTGTGCTCAGGGCGAACGGAGGAAGTTCTGAATTTGCTGATGATCTTCCCTCCGTGGTGAGCCCGTCGAACCACGAAGCCGAATTTTTCAGGATCTTTCGAATGAACGTACCAAAGAGAAATAGGATCACAACAGCACTTCGTGATCCTATTAATCGATCCATGATCCTATTCTCTCCCACTCCGCATCACGCCCCTTCCCGAGGCAACGAACCTTCTTTTGCTGTTTGAGATCCATAAGGGCTCGCTTCAAAGTCGGGTAGCTCACCCCGGGACAGGCGCGCTGAAGCTCGCCGAACCGGAAACGGCTCGGCAGACGTTTGATGGTTTGCTGGACCATCTCCCTCTTGGCACCTCTGGCCGTGGTGACTGTTCCGACCCGTTCCTCAAATTCTCTGTAAGCGGCAATAAGTGTCCCCAAGAAGTAGTTCCACCAGGGACGCAAGTCGTGCTTGGCTTCGTGCCATTCCTGAGAGCTTTTCAAGAGCACTTCATAGTAGGTTTCTTTGCTTTCCTCGACAATCCGCTCCAGGCCGATGTAACGGCCCACCTCGTAGCCAGCCTGGTAGAGCAAAAGGAGGGTCAGCAAGCGGCCAATTCTCCCGTTGCCATCCCAGAAAGGATGAATGCACTCGAAGTCGAAGACAAAGGAGGCAATCAAGAGAAGCGGCTCGGCTTGGCGGTCGTCGACGGCCCGGTGGTAGAGAGAGCATAGTTCCTTCATGAATTCTGGTGCTGCCAATGCCGAGACAGGACGGAAGCGGACGACCTGTCTTCCATCAGGGAGAATTTCCAGAATCGCGTTATCCTTCTCCTTCCACCGGCCACCCTTTTCCGAGGTGTGAGCGTACATCTGCCGGTGAAACTCAAGGATGAGCTTGGGATTCAGCGTCATGCGCTTTGCATTTGCGTGGATCTCGGCCAACACATCTCGATAGCCCGCCACTTCCTCCTCGGAACGTCCTTTCGGTCTGGTTTTCTTCGTGACAATCGCTTCCAGCCGGTCTGCCGCGACAGTTATCCCCTCGATCCGGTTGGAAGACTCAACGCTCTGGACCACCGCCACGCGCTTTAAGGTTTCCAGGATCTCAGGTGATTGTTCCTGGTACAAGTTTTGACGGCCCCGGAACTCACCCAGAGCACGCACCATCATTAAAAGATTCTGGGAAATCGGTTGTTCCAGTAGGTATCCGTGCTCAAAAGAGCGCATTTCGGCTCCTTGTGGGTTGAAGGTTCACCGGCTTTGAGTGGAGGGGTCTGATCGCGGCCCGGGATTTCATTGGAATAGGTCACCTCGGGAAGGCGTCCTTGACGCCGCCGTCCACGGGGATCGTGCAGCCGGTGGTCTTGGCGGAAGCGTCGGACGCCAGAAAGCAAACTGCCTCTGCTACATCTTCAGCGGTGACCCGGGTGCGCAGGAGATTTCTCTGACGGTAGAATTCTTCCAGCTCCTCGGGCTTAATGCCGTGGGCCTTGGCGCGGCGCTCCCTCACCTCGGGGTTCCAGAGCTTGCTCCCTTCGAAGATCGCATCGGGATTGACCAGGTTCACCCGGATCCCAAGCTCCGCCGCTTCCAGAGCCAGAACCTTGGCAAGCTGGGTCTCGGCGGCCTTGGCGGCGCTGTACGCGGCGAAATCTTTCCCCGGCGAGAAAACGTTCTTCGATGAAACAAACACAAAGCTCCCGCCCAGGTTCTGAACCTTCAAGATCTTGAGTGCTTCCCGGGCCACCAGGAAATGCCCCGTCGCGTTCACGGCCAAGCTGCGGTTCCAGTCTTCCAGACTCAACGAATCGATGGGATCCACGTGAGCCAGGCCCGCATTGGAGATGATGAGATCGATCCCCCCGTAGGTAAGCACCGCTTTTCGGAACCCCTTATTCACGGAAGTCTCGTCGGTCACATCCATCGGCACAGCCACCGCTCTCCCCCAGCCGTGCTTCCGGATGATTTCTTCCGCCAGGCTTTGCACCCCGGCCTCATCAATGTCCGTGACCACCAGGTGAGCTCCGGCTGCAGCGAGGCGGTGGGCGATGGCCCTGCCAATGCCGCTGGCCGCACCGGTCACAAATGCAATCCGGCGGGAGAGAGGAGCTTCCGGAGGAGCCAGTGTGAGCTTGTAGAGCTCCAGGGGCCAGTATTCCATGTCGTAAATTTCTTTCTCGGTGATGGAAGAATACTTCCCGAGAGACGCTGCTCCCTTGATCACCGAGATCGTGTGCACGTAAATGTCCCGGGCCATGCAAGCCTCCAGAAGACTTTTTCCAGTGGCCAACAATCCGATTCCCGGGATCAGGAGAACACGCGGATAAGGATCGTGAGCAGAAACTTCAGGCATCCGGTTGCGTTCAACGAAGGCCAGATAATTTTGGGCGTACTCTTCCAGCAACCGGGGAATGCTTTCTTTGAGTGCCTCGACACTTCTCGGGCTGGTGAGCGGAACGAAGAGAGGTTTCCCTTTCGTGCGCAGCACATGGTCCGGAGTCGCGGGGCCGATTGGGGAGAGGGCTCCCGCTTCTTCGGAGTTCACGAACTCCAGAATCTCCGGGCGGTCATCGTGGAGAAGGATCATGCGCTGCCGGCGGCTCATAGCCCCGCGCAGCACGGGAGCCAGTGCCGCCACATGTTCCCGGCGCCAGCCGGATTTATTTTCCAGCGCTGGCAGCACGGTCAACGGAGAACGCTTCTTGAGCCCCTGCTCGATGTACTGCTCGGCCCGGCTCACGATCTCGATCGTGCGATTGTAGGCTTCCTTGGCGCTTTCCCCCCAGGTGAAGAGCCCGTGCTTCTCCAGCACCGCACCCGGTGCGCCGGGAGACTTACCAACTTCTCCGGCTACCAGCTTGGCAAGCCGGAAGCCGGGCTGCACGTAGGGGATGAAGACCATTTCTTTTCCAAGAGCCTCTCGCACCACGCTGCGGCCGTTGTCGAGGTTCGTGAGAGACAGAATCGCGTCGGCGTGAGTATGGTAAATGTGAGGATAGGGGAGAAAGGCATGCAGTAGGGTTTCAATGGAAGGGCGGGCCGCTTGAGGCTCCATGAGCGTGTGGGCGAGGTACTCGACCATCTCTTCGTCGCTCATCTCTTCCCGCTCCAGGAGGGGGAGCACATCGTCCAGGCGCACACCGGGAAACTGCCGGGCTTCGATGGTCTTGAGATCGGAGCCGCTCCCCTTGATGCGCAGCACCCGGGTTTGCCTGCCCCGGAAGTCGGTCTCGTCCAGCTTCATGCCGGTATTGCCCCCGCCCCAGATCACCAGGCTCTCCTCCTGGCCGATCAAACGGGAAGCATAAAGGAGCAGGTCCAGGCCCTGCAGTTTTTGAGCCTGCTCATCGGACCAGCGGTTTTCCACAGTCATTTCTCCAGTCGGTACGGGTTCAGGCAACTACAACCACTTCTTGCGCCGGAAGTAGAAAAGGAACGCCAGCGCCACCGCCGCCATCAGCCCCAGAGCCATCGGGTACCCCCAGACCCAGTTCAGCTCGGGCATGTTCCAGGGGCTCTTGGCGGTGTTGAAGTTCATCCCGTAGATCCCGGCAATGAAGCTCAGAGGAATAAAGAACGTCGTGATGATCGTCAGCACCTTCATGATCTCGTTCAAGCGGTTGCTCATGCTGGACAGGTAAATGTCCATCAGGCCGGTGCCGATTTCCCGATAGGTTTCCAGGATGTCCAGGATGCGGATGGCGTGATCATAGCAATCCCGCAGGTAAACCCGAGTTTGTGATGAAATCAGAGGCGACTCCTCCCGCAACAGGCTGTTGATCGCATCCCGCTCGGGCCAGATGGCACGCCGCAGGTTCAGAAGTTCCCGCC
This sequence comes from bacterium, assembly GCA_035288405.1. Taxonomy (GTDB): domain Bacteria; phylum JACPSX01; class JACPSX01; order JACPSX01; family JACPSX01; genus JACPSX01. Next base: position 4,071 of record DATEAK010000269.1, read on the forward strand.
GGGTCTGGTGGATTTTCTGCAGGGTTTCCCGGCTTGGTTTTTCGGCCACCTGATCCTCGAGGTCTTCGATTCGTTCCCCCAGGGATTCCAGGACCGGGAAAAAGCCGTCTACGAGAGTGTCGATCAAGGCATAGGCAAGATAGTCCGCTCCCGAGCGGCGAATCGTCCCCCGATTGCTGCGAATCCTCTCCCGCACCGGATCAAAAACATCGCCGGGTCTTTCCTGAATCGTCACCAGAAAGTTCTCCCCCAGGAACAGGCTCACCTGCTCGAACTCAAGCCGATCCTGCAGGGCAACGCGGATGAAGACCAGGAAGTGGTACTTCTCGTAGTCTTCCACTTTGGGGCGCTGGGAAACGTGCAGGACATCTTCGAGAGCCAGCGGGTGGAGATGGAAGACTTCCCCGAGCCTGGAGAGGAACTCCAGATTGTGAATGCCGTCCAGGTGGATCCAGGTCACCCGCTTCTTGCCCAGGTACGGGAGACAATCTTCCACACTGGACAGCACTTTCTCCTCGAGCGCCTCCTGGTCATATGAGAACAGGGTTATGGAGACGGGCACCTCAGGAACAACCGCGGGAGGAACGAGGGTTCCCGGGGAAGTTCCCGGCGGATGGTAGCGGTGCTTCCAGATCTGCATGGTCATGGACAATCCTTTGAAAATCTCCCGGTTTCCTCAAGTCCGGCTAGTTTATTATGGGGGGGAACCTGAATCAACCCCGATCCGAAAAAAATCGACGGGCAGCATATCGAAACACGGAATGAGTTATAATAGAAACTCCAATTCCCCAAAGAGAAGTTCGTTCCAATTGCCTCCAAAGGGCGTGATCATGAACAAGTCTATTTTTAGCGAATCCTCTCTCAAAAGCAAATATTGGAACCCGTACACGGAAACCATGCCGCGGGAAGAGGTCAACGCTCTGCACTTGAAGCGAATTCAAAAACTGATCCGCTATGCCTACACGCATGTCCCTTTGTACCGCAACCTCTACAACCGGGTGGGTTTGAAACCCGAAGACGTCCGCACCCTCGAAGACTTCGATCGCCTGGTCCCCACCATCGACAAAAAGGAACTGCTCGATGCCCAGTCAAAGAATCCCCCTTGGGGGGAGGCGGCTGCGCTCAGCGAGGACGCCCTTCTGTACCGCTACCAGACTTCGGGCTCTACGGGGGTTCCCCTGGTCATCCCCATCTCCTACTACGACTCGGTCCGCTACGGGGACCAGTGGGCTTACGGTTTCTGGGGAGTGGGACTACGCCCCGGGCATTCTTTTTATTTTGCGTTTCCCTGGGGGACCTTTATCGCTTTCTGGAGCGCCTACTGGGGAGTCCGTAGAATCGGAGGAACCGTCTATTCCGGAGGGGGAGCGTCCACGGAGATGCGCCTGAAGCAGATTCTGGAATACAAGCCCACGGTGTTCCTCTCCACTCCCACCTACGCCCTCTACGTAGCGGAAAAGGCCAAAGAGGCGGGAATCAACCTGAGGGAGATCGGAATCAAGGTTATGTATCTTTCCGGGGAGCCCGGGGTCAGCATCCCCAGCACCCGTCAGGCCATCGAGGAAGCCTGGG
>DATEAK010000270.1:0-6268 GCA_035288405.1 bacterium
CTGGGGGCTGCATGGCTGAGCCGCAGTGATGCGGGCTCGGGGGCTTTCAAGCTACGCAGTCACGAGCCGGCCAAGGGATTCATCATGGATCGTTTTGGCGACTACTGGCGGGGGGGGAAGGGGAATCACGTGCAAAGCGCCGAGGTGCGGATCATCCGGGAACCTGCTTCCCAGGTCCTGAACTTGCAAAAAGGGTCCATCCACATGACCCACACCCTGCTGCCTCCCGAACAGTTTGAGCGCATGGAGACCATGAAGGGGGTCAAGGTGACCAAGGATCAGACGCTGCGGACCTTCGTCATCCGCATAAACAACCAGCGTCCTCCCTTGAACGACATCAATGTACGCAAGGCCATCGCCCATGCCTTCGACTACGACGGGTTCAACAAGGGGGTCATGAAGGGGAACGTATTCCGGAACCCGGTGCCGATTCCCCTGAACATGTGGGGGAATCCCAAGAATCCTCCGGCCTACACCTTCGATCTGACCAAGGCCGAGAGCTATCTCGCCAGGGCGAAGACCAAGATCACCCGGCCTCTGGATCTCATCTCGCTGGCGGGAAACCCGATCACCGATCAGGCGGCTCTTCTGCTGCAGAGCAACTTAAAGAAGCTCGGGGTGGAGGTGAAGATCCGGGGCCTCACGTTTCCCCAGTTCTCGGTGGCGGCGAAGAACCAGGAAACGATGGGTGACCTGGGGATCCACTGGGTCAGCTCCTACTATCCCGATCCGGACAACTGGATCGGGAAGATGTATGATTCGCGCAACTGGGGGGCCTGGCAGGCCTGCAGCTTTTACAAGAACCCCGAGGTGGACGGCCTTTTGCAAAAGGCCCGGGAGATTGTGGAACGAGCTGAGCGCCAGAAACTTTACGAACGCGCCACCGCCATCGTCTTCGAGGATTGTGTGGACGTCTGGATCCACAACGCGACCTCTCAGCGAGGGCTCTCGGATCGCCTGCAGGGCTACAACTTCTGCCCCGTTGGAGACGGCCTCGACTTCTATCCTCTCTACTTCACGGGGGCCTAGAACTATGAAGTAAGTTTCGAGCACGTGCCGGTCGCATCTTCTGAAAGGAGGCAAGAAGATAATGGTAACACGAAGAGCTCCCATCGAATGGCCCGGCGGCGCCAAGATCTGTGTTTGCACCACAATTGCCTTTGAAGGCTTCCGCTATGCCAGCCAGTACGGACACAAGGAGGCGGCCCCCGGGAAACCAAATCATTTTTCGCTCTCGTACGGTGAGTACGGACCCAAAGTGGGAGTCTGGAGGATCTTCGATATTCTGGAGCGACAAGGACTCAAGGCCACTTTCGATGTGGGAGGCCTGGCGGCCGAGAGAGATCCCGAAATTCTGAAGGAGATGCACGATCGGGGCCACGAACCCGCGGGACACGGCTATGCCAATGACTCCTACCCCAGCGACGAGGATGTGGAAGGCGAGCTGAGAGACATGCGGGCCACCATTAAAGCCATCGAGACCGCCACCGGCGCCCGTCCGGTGGGCTGGGTAAGTCCCGGCAGCGTGGGCACGGCGAAAACCTTCGAGTACATGATTCAGGAAGGTTTTCTTTGGAACGGGGATGATGCCAGCGAGGACAACCCGTTCATCAAGAAAGTCAACGGCAAGCCCCTGGTGATTCTTCCGAGGATCAATTTTCCCACCAACGACCTGATCGTTTGGCTGCGGCCGCAAAACCCGCCCAGTGCCTACTACGAGGGGTTCAGGGAAACTTTTGATTTTCTATACGAAGAGGGTAGACGGGGGAGCCCCAAATGGATCGACCTTCTCCTGCACTGCCATATGGGAGGGAGACCGGCTCTGGCCGGAGTCTACGAGAGATCTCTCCTGTATGCCAAGCAGAAGGAAGGAGTCTGGTTTGCTCGCCGCCGGGATATCGCCGAGTGGATTTTGAAACGGTACGGAGATTGAGGGACTTTCCGAACAGAACGGGGGAGACCATGGAGCCGAATTCCAAGACGAAGAAATCCGCCCAGTTCCAGCCGAACCGCAGGGAATTTCTCAAGAAGAGTGCGGGCGTTGCCGGTGCATTGACGATGGCGAGCATGGCGGGAGAGGTGGGCTCGCTACTCCTGGCTCCGGAGCGGGGGGAAGCTGCTACAGAGCGTAACCACTTTGTGTTCGGTACACTCTCAGAGCGCAACACGATGGATCCCCACGATGCCTATACGATCGTTACCTATGCTTTCAGCTTGAACCTCTACGACAATCTGGTGCGATTTGCGGGAAATCCTCCCGAGGTGGTTCCCTGGCTGGCGGAATCCCGTGCGGTCTCCGGGGATGGTCTGACCTGGACGTTTCGCCTGCGCCGTGGGGTGAAGTTTCACGACGGCCGGGAGCTGACGGCGGACGATGTGGTCTACAGCGTGGATCGCCTTCTGCGTCTGGGGAAAGATCCGGCCTCCATATTTAAACCGTGTCTTAAGGCGGGGGCCGCGGAGGCCCCGGACCGCTACACAGTGCGGATCAAGCTCTACCAGTCCTTTGCTCCATTCATTTCCATTCTGCCGATCCTCAGCGTGGTCAACAAAAACCTGGTCCAGAAAAACGAGAAGAGTGGAGATCTAGGAGCCGCCTGGTTGAATCAGAGTGACGCGGGCTCGGGAGCATACAAGCTGCGCAGTTACGAGCCCGCTACGGGATTCGTTGCAGATCGTTTTCCCGAGTACTGGCGAGGCTGGAAGGGGAACCACTTCGAGAGCATGGAGATGCGGGTGATTCGCGAGGCTTCTTCTCAGGTGCTCAATTTGCAGAAAGGCCTTATCCACATGACCCATGCTCTGCTGCCACCGGAGCAGTTTCAGCGTATGGCCAATATGAAAGGGGTGCGGGTGTCCTCGGACCAGACACTGCGGACTTTCGTCATCCGCATGAACAACCAGCGTCCTCCGCTTAACGATGTAAACGTGCGCAAGGCCATTTCCCACGCCTTCGATTACGAGGGGTTCATCAAAGCAGTCATGCAAGGAGATGCATTTCGAAACCCGGTGCCGATTCCTGTCAACATGTGGGGAAACCCGAAAAATCTTCCAGCCTATACTTTCGATCTGGGCAAGGCCGAGAGTTACCTCTCGAAGGCCAAAACCAAAATTACCCGGCCTCTGGATCTGATTGCCCTGGCGGGACTCCCGATCCCGGAACAAGCGGCTCTTCTCCTGCAAAGTAATTTGAAGAAATTAGGGGTCGAGGTGAAGATCCGGGGCCTCACGTTCCCGCAGTTCGCGGCGGCGGCTGGGAAACAGGAGACCATGGGGGACATGGCGACCCACTGGGCAAGCTCGTTCTATCCCGACCCGGACAACTGGATCGGAAAGATGTACGACTCACGGAACTGGGGGTCCTGGCAGGCCTGCAACTTTTACAAAAACCCGGAAGTGGACGGCCTTCTGCAAAAGGCCCGGGAGGTTGTGGACCGGGCAGAACGCCAGAAGCTTTACGAACAGGCGACTGCCATCATATTTGAAGACGCTGTGGATGTTTGGATCTACAACTCGGTGACCCAGAGAGGGCTCTCGGATCGACTGCGGGGCTACAGCTTCTGCCCTATCGGAGACGGACTGGATTTCTATCCTCTTTATCTTACTGAAGCCTGAAAGCTCTCGCCGGCAAGGCGGGGCTGGGAAAGGGGTAACCATGAAAGAGAAAGCTCAAAACAAATCGTCTCGCTTCGGGGTGAGTCGCAGGGAGTTCTTGAAGCGCAGCGCGCAGGTGACCGGCGGGCTTGCCGTGGCGCAGGGCTTCGGAGGGAGCTTGAGCACCGTCTTGCTTACCCCGAGGCGCGCCGAGGGTGCCGAGAAGATCACCCACTTCGTCTGGGGGGGACAGACGGAAATGAACAACATGGACCCCCACCAGCGCTTCTCGGTTGATGCCTATTCCTTCACGCTGAACATGTACGACAACCTGCTGCGCTTCCAGGGGAATCCTCCCCGAGTTGTTCCCTGGCTGGCGGAGTCCTATGAAGTCGGCCCTGACGGGCTTGATTGGGCCTTCAAGTTGCGGCGAGGAGTCCTGTTCCATGATGGCAGCGAGCTGACGGCGGAGTCGGTGGTCTACAGCATGGACCGTTTGCTTTCCCTGAACAAAGATCCCGCGGCGGTCTTCAAGCCGGCCATTAAACCCGGCGCCACCCGGGCCCGGGACCGCTATACGGTGGAGATGCGGCTCTATCAGCCCTTTGCCCCGTTTGTTTCCATCCTGCCGATTCTCTCCGTCGTGAACGAGAAAATCGTGAAGTCGAACGAGAAATCCGGGGACTGGGGCGCGGGCTGGTTGAGCAACCACGAGGCCGGATCGGGAGCTTTTTTTATGGAGCATCATGCTCCCGCCACGGGGTTCACGATGCGCCGATTCCCTCAGTACTGGAAGGGGTGGGCGGGAGAGCACGTGCAGAGCGCTGAGGTCCGCGTCATCCGGGAGTCCGCCTCTCAGCTCCTGAACCTTGGCAAAGGGACCATCCACATGACCCACACGATCCTATCCCCGGAGATCTTCAAACAGATGGCCAAGATGGAGAATGTGTCCCTGGTCAAGGACCAGACCCTGCGCACCTTTGTCATCCGCATGCACAACCAGAGGCCCCCGCTGAACGACGTCGACGTTCGGAAGGCGATTTCTTATGCTTTTGATTACGACGGGTTCATCAGCACCATCATGGAGGGGGTTGCCGTGCGGAATCCGGGGCCGATCCCTATAAACTTGTGGGGGAATCCGTCAAACCTGAAAGGCTACTCCTTTAGCCTGGAGAGAGCGCGGGAGCATCTGGCGAAGGCCAGGACGAAAGTGACTCGTCCTCTGGAAGTGCTGTCGATCGGGGGCACCGAGGTCTCCGATCAGGCCGCCTTGCTCCTGCAGAGCAACCTCAAGAAGATCGGCATCGAGCTCAAGATCCGCACGGTCTCCTTCCCGCAGATTGTGGCCAGCGCCAAGAGTCCGGAGACGGCCGGTGACCTGACGATTCACTGGGTGAGTTCCTACTATCCCGATCCGGACAACTGGATCGGGCAGATGTACGACTCCCAGAACTGGGGAAGCTGGAAGGCCCTCTCCTATTATAAGAGCGAGGCCATGGACAAGGTCCTAGCGGAGGCCCGCCAGGAAACTTCCCAGCAAAAGCGGGATGCTCTTTACCAGAGGGCCAGCCGCATGGCCGTGGATGAAGCGATTGACGTTTACATTTACAACACGGTGTTGCAGCGTGGGATTTCCAAACGCCTGCGGGGCTATCAGTACTGCCCCGTTGGAGACGGACTGGAGATTTGGCCTCTGTATTTCGCTTGATGGATTTTCAGGAACCAAGGAGGATCGCATGGGACGGGTAGCCTTGATTACGGGAGCTGCGCACGGAATCGGAAGGGCCTGTGCTTTCCGGCTCAGTGAGACCGGAGCGGGGCTTTCTTTAGTCGATCGGGACGAAAAGGCTCTCCGGGAAACAGCGATGGCCCTGATGAAGAAATCCGAGTTGGATCTCTTGCCGTTTACTTCCGATGTGACCCGACCGCAAGAGGTCCGGCGGGTGGTGGCCGAGACCGTCCAACATTTTAGTCGCATCGATATTCTCGTCAACTGTGCCGGTGGCGCTGATTTAAAACTTCCGCGTCTTATCGATGAGATGGCCCTGGAAGATTGGGATGACCAGGTGGATCTCAACCTGCGATCCGTCTTCGTGTTTTGTCGGGAAGTCGTTCCCATCATGCGGGCCCGGAAGTACGGACGCATCGTGAACATCTCTTCAGCCGCCGGCAGAAGTACAGGACGCACAAAACTCCTCCCCTATACAGCGGCCAAAGCGGGGGTTCTGGGGCTCACTCGAGAACTGGCCCGGCAAGTGGCACCCCATGGGATCACGGTAAACGCCGTGTGCCCGGGCCGGATCCTCAGCGGGGCTCGGGCCGAGGAGAGCTGGAATCAGTTAAGCGATCGTGAAAAGGAGGAGACCCTCGATTCGATTCCGGCGGGAAGACTGGGGAGCCCCGATGAAATCGCCGCTGCGGTGGCTTTTCTGGCCTCTGATGAGGCGAGCTACATTACCGGCGCCTGTCTCGACGTGAACGGCGGAGCCTTGATGCTCTAAAGATATCCCACAGATCCAGCAGGTCCCCTGTCGAGACTGTGTCGTAATTCAGGGGACGGGCGAAAAAACTTATTTTCCAGAGGGGTTTTACCCCTAAAATTTAAAAATAATTCGTTGTAGGCCATTTTATGAGGCCACTTTTTTCGACAAAACAACTTAAAGCAATTACGACA
>DATEAK010000271.1:0-2267 GCA_035288405.1 bacterium
TCTCTGTTCTGGGGATTATTTGGGTGGCTTCCCACGGCTCTCTGGAGCAGCTTTTGCGGATGCACTTCGGCTTGGGGGAATTCCTGATTTTTCTTTCCACTTTCCTGTGGGCGCTTTACTCGGTACTGGGGAAGAAACTGACCAATACTCTTTCTCCCCTGGAAGTAACCGCCTATTCCGTCCTGCTGGCGATCCCTTTTCTCTACGTAGCCTCCTTCCTGGAGCTGCGGACTTCTTCCATAGCACCCGTAACGACCCACCTCGTTCTCATCTTCCTCTACATGGGGATCTTTCCTTCTCTCATTGCTTACCTGTGCTGGTTGGAGGGGCTGCGGCTGCTGGGAGCGAATCGGGCCATAATGGTCTACAACACAATTCCGGTTTTTTCCGCTCTCATGGCGATGATCATCTTGGGAGAGCCCTTGGGACGTACCCAGGTCATCGGGGGCTTGGTTGTCATCGGGGGAGCGTACCTGGGAGCCATAAATCCCCGGTCCTCGCCTTAGTTTCCTGCGAGTTTGTGCTGCCGTTTGCAGCTCACCTGAGGGTTGTTTCTGAAGTCCGGGACAAAACCGGGAGGGCTTGTTTCGAAGAGTGAGGATCCGAATCCCCTGTGGTAAGTTAGAGGAACCTGCCGGCTGGATTGAAACGAGCTGCGAGACCGAGAGGAAAATGGACCCCCACCAGTTGAAGACCTTTTGCCGTATCGTGGAGCTGCACAGTTTTTCTCGGGCAGCGCGAGACTTGGGCCTAAGCCAGCCGGCTGCCAGTGCTCATGTGCGAGCCCTCGAAGGGGAGGTTGGAATCAGGCTCCTGGACCGTCTAGGGCGGGAGGTCAAGCCATCGCGGGCGGGAGAAATGCTCTACCAATATGCCCGGGGAATTTTACGCCTGTCGGCAGAAGCGGAAGCAAGCCTGAAGGCCTTTGCTCAAGGGAAGCAGGGAAAATTAAGCCTGGGAGGCAGCCGCACGCCCAGTGAGTACGTGCTGCCGGAGAAGATTGCCGCCTTTTTAAAAAAGTTCCCCTCGGTTTCGATCAGTCTACAAATCCTCAACAGTTACCAGATCGCCGAGCGTGTTCTCGAGGGGACCATTGAACTCGGGATTGTGGGAGCCCAGGTTCCGCTGCGCGCCCTCCACTATGAGCCTTTTCTTGATGATGAGCTGGTTGTCGTGCTGCCTGCGGATCACCCCTGGGGCCGGAAAGGAACGATTTCTGTCCAGGAGTTTTCTTCCCTGTCACTCATCGTCCGGGAAGCGGGATCGGGCACGCGCTCTACCCTGGAGGAGATCTTGCGGAGAAACGGTCTTCCCTTTCCCAACGTGGTTGTGGAGATTGCCAGCCATGAGGGGATTAAGAAACTCGTGCAGATGGGAGTAGGGTCTGCTGTTCTGTCCCGGATCGCCGTGGCCCATGAACTCGGGGAGTCCCGAGTGGCGGCCGTAAAGATCCGTAAACTTCCCCTGAAACGGTCCTTTTCTATGGTGACTCTGAAAGGTCGCAACCTTTCTCCTGTGGCGTTGAGATTTCAGGAACAACTGCGCGGTTCCCTTCGGGATGCGCAGGCCCGTAAGAAAAGACGAGGGAGGTGATCGTCATGCATTCCTATGCGGGCAAGGTTCTCATTGCCGATCTGACTCGCCGGCGGTTCGAGGAATACCCTTTGGATGATGATCTGGCCCGCAGGCATCTGGGGGGGAAGGGGCTCGCCTCGGTGTTTCTGCACCGCTTCACCCGCCGTGGAGTCGATCCGTTCTCGGCGGACAACGCCCTGGTCTTCATGACGGGGCCGTTGTCGGGGACCAACGCCTCCGGGTCGAGCCGTTTCTGTGTGGCCGGAAAGTCGCCCTTGACGGGCAGCGGCGGAGAATCCTACGCCGGGGGGCATCTGGCTCCAGAGATCAAGTATGCGGGGTTCGACGGGATCGTGATCCTGGGAGCGGCGGAGGAGCCCGTCTATCTGTGGATCTCGGACGGGCGGGCGGAAATTCGTCCCGCTCGCCACCTGTGGGGAAAGCTTGTTCACGACACTCAAGAGGAGATCCGGCGCGAGCTTGGCGATCCTGCGGTTCAGGTGGCGGCCATTGGACCGGCGGGGGAAAGAAAGATACGCTTCGCCTGCATCATCACGGATTCGGATCGGGCCGCGGGCCGCACGGGTATGGGCGCGGTGATGGGTTCAAAGAACCTGAAGGCCGTAGCTGTGCGGGGAACTCGCCCCGTGTCTGTTGCGGACCCCGGGCGCTTCCTAGCGATCTCTCTCAGG
>DATEAK010000272.1:0-8553 GCA_035288405.1 bacterium
GTGGAAGCCCGCTGCCCGAGGAGAAGCTGGAGGGCTTCGATGAGGATGGACTTTCCGGCCCCGGTTTCTCCGGTGAAAATGTTCAGGTCCGGGCCGAACTCCAGGCTCAAGTCCTCGATTGTTGCGAAGTTTGAAATATGCAGTTCACGAAGCATTTCACACCTGCCGGTCCAATTAACTTCGCCTAACTTTGTATCACCCACAAAGTGGGTACCCGCCCTCGCCCTCCCTGCGGCGTACTCCCTCAGTACGCCTCGGTCGGCTCGGGGCTCGCGCCTCGTTATGCTCGTTACTTGGCCCGGCATTAGGAAGACTATGGCGGGCCTTCCCCCAACTTCAATTTCATGCGCAAAATCTCGAAGTAGTTCTTGCGATAGGGCTGCACGACACGGATACGGGTTCCGGCCCTCTGCACTCGCAGAGTATCGTTGTGCTGGATGGGCAAGCCCACCTGGCCATCCAGGGTCACCATCACATTCTCGCTGGGGGTTTTCAGCGTGATCTCCAGAACAGAATCTCCGGGGACGACGAGAGGCCGGTTCGTCACCGTATGGGGGCAGATGGGGCTCAGGATCAGGGCATCCATGGTAGGATACACGATGGGCCCTCCCGCCGACAAGGAATAGGCTGTTGATCCCGTAGGCGTGGCCACGATGAGGCCATCGGCCCGGAATGTGGTCACATATTGCCGGTTAATGTGAGTCTCGAGGTGGATGATGCGGGCCAGGGCTCCCTTGTTGATGACCACGTCGTTGAGGGCGAGCTGCCGAGGTGACTCCACACCGGCGCTGACAATCGCAGCGCTCAGCATCAGGCGCTCCTCGACGCGGTAATCACCGGCCAAAACTTTTTCCAGCGTAGGATAGAGATCCTCCAGCGTGATCTCGGTGAGAAAGCCGAGGCTTCCCAAGTTCACCCCGAGGATGGGAGTTCCCCGGTCGCCGATCATGCGGGCCACACTGAGAAAGGTGCCATCCCCTCCCAAGACGAGCATCAACTGAGCTTCCTGGGCCACTTCGGCCCGGCTCAGAGTGGAGGTTTCCTGAACGGTAGCGGCCGTGTCCTTGTCCAGCAGGATGGTGCGGGTGCGCTGGCGCAGCCAGGGGAGCAGGGTCTCCAGAACAGTTCGGGTGTTTTCCCGGGAGGGCTTGGCAATGACCCCGATCACTTCCATTTCTCTCATTCGCTCTCCAAACTGGGAAGATTTTGACGGATCTGCGAAATCTTAACACATGGGGGGCTCGCCATCAAGGAGGCCGCATGACTAGCATCTTTTCTTGGATTCTCGTTGCGAATGGGTCACCGTTCGATGTCCTCGCTCATGGCCGCTGCATGGGCATCTATGCAGATGAAGTTGAGGCTGAACTCAGGGATTCGCCGCAGAGCGCGGAGTCCGGGGTAGAGGGATCGGGCCGGCGATCACCCAATCCCTCAGCTCCTCATACTGGGATGGGGAAAGCACTCCAACGAGACGGAGGTCTTCAACGCGGTGAAACCCTCCGTTCCTTTTTCGCCAGGTAACAATCGCTCGAGCCTTTTTTGGAGAAACATGGGGTAAGGTGGAAAGGGTTTTGGCCGAGGCTTGGTTCAGGTCGACCAAGCGCTTGAGTGTGGTGTCCCCGGAAAGAGTGAGATAGGTGGAGATGCGGCGAAGCAGAGAGGGACTCACTCCTTTTACCTGTCTTAGCTCGAAAACAGACTTGAATCCCCCGACCCGTTGGCGATAGGACACGATCCGGCGGGCGGTCACCTCTCCAACCCCCGGAAGCTGCAGAAAGTCCATGACCGATGCCTGATTGATATTGAGCTGACCCTGCAAGATTTGACCTTTCCCTTCGCTTGACCAGAGATTCGCGGGAGAGAGAGCCCAGAGAATGGTAAGGCCGAAACCGAGAATGATCCTGCGGAGAGAGGAACACCTCATAGTGAATCCTCCGATTTGGTTCGTCCTCGGAAGTCGCTCAAGCCAGCGCGAAGAGAGGATTGGCCCCAGAGCTCACTTGGGGGTAAGCCGAAGGTTCGACTTCGAGCCCCGGGGCCAAAGAGAAGAGGCCGGTTTCTTGTCTCGGAAAATGACTTCTAGAGGGCATTCCTACCGGATGCGTTCACCTAAAGCCCTCGATTCAATGGCGAGGGGAAGGGCGTTATACATTCTCCCGATGGCCTCCTCCGCTGTCGTTCCGTCGCTAATAATCCTGTCCCCAGTTTGCAATGTGGTCTCAGCCACGTGAAGGACGTCCCCTTTTCGGCCAAGCCGCTGGTACACCTTGAGGATGAAGAAGGAGCCATGAATTATATATTCTTTCGGTCGATGCTTTTGCTTCTGATGTGTTATGAGTTCCATATTTCTTTCCCTCCTCCGAATCATTTAGGGAGCAAGAAATGTACCTGTGATTGTCTATGAGGACAAAGACGGACAGTTTGCGCCGGATTGGAGAAGCGGTTAGGGGAGTTGTAGTATCTGTGGTTACAGAAGTGAGGGACCGGAAGTAACCAGTGAAAGGAAGCGTAGTGAAGACCTGGTTCGAGTCATAATGTGAAAACTGTGCAAATTGCACAAATTTTTGTGCAGTTCGTCAAGATGGTTGGGAAATGTCGGGAATTTCCTGGATGCCGCTGGAGCTGATTCTCAGAGGAAGGGCTACCGAAAACCGGGTACCGGCGCCGGCTCGAGATTCGACTCGTATCTGGCCTCCGTGAGCTTCTACGATCTTGTGGGTGATGGCCAGCCCCAAGCCGGTCCCCTTGGTTTTGGTGGTCAAGAAGGGGGTGAACAGCTGTGCCAATTTGTTCTCGGGAATACCGCACCCGGTGTCCCGGACATGGAGAATGAAACAAGGATCCTCTTCGTCCCCGTTTTTGAAAGCTTCGATTCCTGTGCGAATCTCGAGGACTCCCCCCTGAGGCATGGCCTGGATTGCGTTGAGGACAAGATTCGTTAAAGCACGCTGAAGATACTCCGGGTCGATGAGAGGCTGGACAGAAATAGGTTCTGGGTGGAAGCGAAATTCTATCCCCTGCCCCTTCATCAACTCCTCGTGAGTCTTCAGAACACGCTCGATCAGACCGTGCACATCGGCGAGCCGTAAATGCATCTGAGTGGGACGTGTCAGATCCATGAGATCCTCAACTAAAAGATGAATGCGTTCAAGTTCGTGAGGGACAATTTCCATGAATTTTTTTTGGTATCCGGGGTCGCCGGATTTCCTGGAAAAAAGCTGGGCGAAGGTCCTAAGAGAGGTGAGGGGATTTCTAATTTCGTGCGCAATCCCAGCCGCCATGGTACCCAGAGCTGCCAGGCGGTCCGCTCGCCGCAGTTGTTCTTCAAGTTCTTTCTCGTGAGTGAGGTCTCGGATGACCACGAGGGCTCCGATCCGTTTTCCTGATTCCTCTTGCAGACCTACGGTGGTCATCTCCAAGAACAGAGTTTTGCCTTCCGGGCGTAAGTATCGGAAGTGGACGAGACGAGGTTTTCCACGCTCTTTCCTCAGGACATCCAAGACGGTTTCCGGCAATTCGAGATTTCCGGGAAAGAGGGTTTCACAAGGCCGCCCCACCATATCCTGAGCTGGTAGGCCCGTGATCGTTACAGCGGCCTGATTCGCTGTGGCAATCCGCCCCCCCAGATCCAACGTAAGAACGCCACTGGTCATGCTCTTAAGAACATTGTCGTTGTATTCCTTGAGAAAAGAAATTTCCCTGTATCGTGTCTCCAGCTCTCGGTGCGCTGACTCCAGTGAGAGACAGCTGGTCCGCAGGTTCCTCGTCATTGCGTTAAACGTTTTTGCCAGGGTCCCAATCTCATCCCCGCTGAAGAGATGGATCTCCTGCTCCAGGTTTCCTTGCCCTACCTTGACTGCCCCCTGCACGAGCCGGGCGATCGGAGCGGTAATTCGGCGAGCTACAAAGAGGGCGCCTGCCCCTCCCAGGGAGATGGCCACCAAGCCCAAAAAAGCAATGCCCTGGCGGCTTCGGGCAATTGCCCTACGCATGGGTTCGAGGGAAATTCCCATGCGGATGGTCCCCCGTCTCTCGGGAGATTCTTTCATGTAGACGGGCACGGCAACATCGTAGAAGGGATCCCTTGTCTCCGGGGAGGTCACGGTCTGGAGCAGGGTTTCTTTGGTGGCCTGAGCCCTGCGGCTCACAGGGTCAGCGAGCCGAGTTCCCTGTAAGTCATTTCGGGAGCTGTGGGCGGCTACTTTCCCTTCCCTGTCCAGGATAATGACATAGAGGATGTCTTCTTCCCGAGCCAAATGGGAGGCGTGTTGTTCCATGCTTACGTAGTTGTCCGTGAGCAGATCGTTGGTGCTCACGGCGGCCACATAGCCGGCCATGGCCACAGCTCGCTTGCGCATCTGTTCGATGATGGCGAGGCGCTCTCCCCGTTCATCTAAGACGGCAACGCCGCTAATCAGCAGAATCACCAGGAAGCAGACCGCCGACACGAACTTGGTATGGATCGAGAGATTTTGAAACTGAAATTGCAGCACACACTTCCTCTCTGACTGCTCAGAGCCTGTGACGTGTGTCCACACTGCAGCCGGAAATCAGCAGGGAGACAATAAGGCCCAGGAAGAAAGAAGGCTTTCTCCGCCCGCGCATCACTATTTTCTAATTGGGGTTTTCTGTGCTTATCAGGATCATCCCACAACAGCGTCCAGGGGTCAAGCGCCGGATTCTAATGAACTTGGGAAAAGGGGAAGGACTCCAGCCTGGTATTGCCGGAGTTCCCCGCTGGTTACTTCTCGCTGTGAGTAAAAGTTCACGGGAAAATTTTCGGGAGGAGATCGGTTCCCTGGCCTACTAAGCCCCGATATTCTTGACAATCTAGGGAGTTATGGGTAAATATATAAGGAATTCGGAAGTCAAATGCTTCGATAGGGGGAGGAGTTTCTTATGGCAACGCAACTTCCTGAACCGTTTGTTCCTTTGTTCAAGACTAAGGCTTTTGCCCATTTAGGGACCATCATGCCGGACGGGTCCCCGCAGGTCACTCCGATCTGGTGTGATTATGATGGGAACCTGGTCTGGATCAACTCGGCCAAGGGCCGCGTAAAAGACCGCAACATGCGGCGTAACCCCCGGGTAGCGCTGGAGATCCACGACCCCGCGAATCCCTACCGGTATCTGGCCATTCAAGGTCGCGTCATCGAGATTACCGAGAATGGGGCCGATGATCACATTGACCGCCTCGCCAAGAAATATTTGGGGATGGACAAGTATCCCAATCGCAGTCCAGGCGAGGTCCGCGTCATTTATAAGATCCAGCCGGAGAAGTTCTCCACGATGGGTTAAAGCAGCTCGGGGCACGAGGGTTTTCTCCAGTCTCGGCTGAGAATTCCAGATGGTCAAACAGGAAGGGAGGTTCATTGTGAGAACTTTGGGGAGATCCTTATTTGCTGCCGCAGTGGTTTCTCTTCTAATTTTCCCTGCCCCGGCTCGGGCCCAGAAGAAACTGAATACGTCCTACGCTGCCATCAGTGGCGCCATGGCCGTCCCCTGGATCGGGGTCGAAGAGGGAATTTTCAAGAAAAACGGGCTGGATGTGAGCCTGGTGTACATTGCCAGCGGACCGAAATCGCTGGCGGCGGTTCTGGCGGGCGAAACCCCGATCGCGCTCTCTTCCGGCCAGTCGCTCGTGCAAGCCCATTTGCGTGGGGCTGACATCATCAGTATTGCCGACCACGCCTACACGTTTGTCTTTTCCCTCATGACGAAACCTGAGATTACGAAACCCGAACAACTGCGGGGGAAAAAGCTGGGAGTGACCCGCTTCGGTTCCTCCACGCACATGGGAGTCGTCAAGGCACTGGAGCATTTCAAGTTAAGGCCGGTGCAGGATGTTGCAGTTCTGCAAATCGGCGGGGTCCCCGAGATTCTGGCTGCCATCCTGAGCGGCAATATTGACGGGGGCATCGTCTCTCCTCCCACGGACATCCGGGCCAAGAAACTCGGGCTCTACGAGCTCCTGGACCTGGGAACACTGCAGATCCCCTTCCAGCAAAGCACCGTCATCACCACGGCAAGCTACGCACGGGCCAATCCTGACATGGTGCGTGCCTATGTGAAGTCCTTCGTGGACGGCGTCGCTTTCGGCAAGAACAACAAGAGCGCGACCAAGAGGATCATCGCGAAATATACGAAAGTCAATGACGACGAAACCCTGGAAGGCACCTACCAGCTCTTCATCGTGAAATATTTGAAGCGGGCTCCGTATCCGAGCGAGGCGGCCATCCAGACCGTGCTGGATGACATCGGTGAAAAGGAACTCAAAGCCAGGTCCGCCGACCCCAAGGAGTTCGTGGATCCCCGCTGGATAAAGGAACTGGATGACAGCGGCTACATTGCCAACCTTTACAAAAAGTAGATCCGAGAAAATGACTCGAGGGTAAGAGGAGCAACCGATGGCAGTGGAGGAAAAGGCGATCAAGAAGGACCATCTTTACGATGTGGACCGTGTTTTCGTGCGTGGTCTAACGTTTCCCAAGTACGCACTGAGGGAAGAGGTCGAGCGCATCCGCAAACAGCCTCGGGTCATCCATGCCCGTGAGCTTCCGAACAAAGGCGGACCACAGACCTGGAATCGCTGGCTGATGGATCCCCCGATGGGGTTAAGCCAATCCATCGTGTCCCACATGGTGAACCTCTGCCCCGGGGGCCGATCCCAGCGCCACGGGCACATGAACGAGGCGGTCTTCTACATCCTGGACGGCAAGGGGTATGATATTCACGACGGCAAGCGCTATGACTACGAAGCCGGGGACGTCGTGATCGTCCACAACGGCTGCGTCCATCAACATTTCAATGCGGATTCGCAAAAACCCCTGCGGGCTCTGGTGATCAAATCCAAACCGCTGTACCTGTTTATGAACCTCATTTTCCAGGCCAGCGTGGTCCCCACTCCGAAGGATCCGGTGCCGGGCTTCGAGGGGTGGAAACCAACCGAGATCGGATAAGGGAGAGGAGCACCATCATGCCGTTTGAGGAAGCAAAAAAGTGGCCCAGGGGGACCCGCAAGACAAACTACTACGCCGAGTCGCTGGAAGAAGCCCGACAGGAGCAGCGCCGGGATGAAGAATTGCAGAAGGTGGTGAAGGCCGAGGACTTGGCGTGGGATGATTCCCGCCAGGGAAAACTGAAGCACCTGTGTAACGAGAAGACGAATACCCGGGTGAAGACCGTGGATATTTTTATCCAGGAAATTCCGCCGGGGAGCCGCTCGGGCAAGCACCGGCACATGGCCGAAGAGTTTCTCTTCGTTCTCGAAGGAAAGGGATACGATCTGCACTGGGATGTAGACTTTGAGCTGGATGAGAAATATACCTGGAAAATTCCCCAGGAGCCGAAGCGTTACGACTGGCAGGAGGGCGATATCGTCTATATTCCCGTGAACACGGTGCACCAGCACTTCAACTCGGACCCGAACAAGACGGCCCGCTTTATTTCGGGGACCAACCGGATGTACAAGGCCATGGGATTTAACGATCTAGAGCAGTTTGAAGACGCTCCGAAGAACTGAGAAGAACAGGAGAAGGTAGCGTGGCATTTCCATATAATGACCTGCGAGAGTTTTTGGATCAAGTCAAAGGTTTCGGCGAGCTCAAGGAAATTGGCGGGGTCGGCTGGGACCGGGAAATGGGGGCCATGTCGGAAATGGTCGTCCGCCGCCTTTCCCACCGGTCGCCCGCTCTGCTGTTTGACGAGATTCCGGGTTACCCTCGCGGGTTTCGCTGCCTGTACGGCATGCTGAACTCCCCTCGCCGGTTTGCCCTCTCCCTGGGCATCCCTCTCGAAGGGTTTTCGGGAACGATGGAGCTCCTGCGCGCCTACCGGGACAAAACGAAGAACATGCCGCTCGTCCCGCCGCGATTCGTGGACAAAGGGCCCGTTACCGAGAATATTTTGGAAGGTGAGGACATCGACGTCCTGAAATTCCCGGTACCGGTTCACCACGAGCTGGACGGCGGGCGCTACATCGGCACCGCCGATGCGGTGATTACTCGGGATCCGGACAGCGGCTGGATCAACAGCGGCACGTACCGGATGCAGGCTGTAGGAAAAAACAAGGTCACCATCTACATTTCTCCTGGGAAGCACGGCCGCCTGCAGATGGACAAATATCTGTCCAAGGGGGAACCTTGCCCTCTGGTGGCGATCGTCGGAGTAGATCCTCTCCTGTGGGTCGGATCTCGCTACTCGGTCCCCATGGGGGTTTCCGAATTCGATTACTGCGGCGGAATCAAGGGTGAGCCCATGGAGCTCGTGCGCGGCAGCTTCACGGGTCTTCCTTTCCCTTCCTACTCGGAAATCGTGCTGGAAGGGGAAGTCGTACCCGGAGAGAAAGTTCTGGAGGGCCCTTTCGGAGAATGGCCGGGTTATTATGCCGGGGGCAAGAAAGAGGAGCCTGTCATGACGGTGAAGCGGGTCTACCACCGGAACCACCCGATTCTCACCTGCACCGCTTCCAATAAACCCCCTCACCCGCACCTGTTCGAACGCTGTTTCATCCGCTCAGCGGGTCTCTGGGAGGCGCTCGACAAGGCCGGAGTG
>DATEAK010000273.1:0-4323 GCA_035288405.1 bacterium
ACAAATCCCACTTTCCCGCCAAAATTCCCCGGATTTGTTCCACGGAGTTGCGGGTGTAGGTTAACTCCACCTCCAGGCCGTGTTGGGCAAAGATTCCCTTCTCCTGCCCGACGAAAAGCGGCAGGTTCGCGCTGCGAAAGGCGATCAACTTGAGCTTTCCCAACTCACTTGGGCTCACAAAAGCCTCCTCTGCAGACCGCAGCGCCGGGCTGTCGATCAAGGCGGCCCTCGTTAAAGAGCGCCAGGCGCACCGGTTGCCCTTTCCGCTTCCGAGAGAGTTTCTTCCCCGCCGCCAAACTCGCCCAGACTTCGCACTTCTTCCTCAATCTGATGCCAGATGAGGTTTTCCAGCTCTATGAAACGCAGGTTCGCTTTCGACTCAATGTTCCTGGGGCGGTCGATGTCCACTTCAAATTCCGAACGGATGCGGCCGGGCCGGCGGCTCAAAACAAGAACCCGGTCCGAGAGCAGAATCGCCTCGGAAATCATGTGGGTCACAAAGATCACCGTCTTCTTCGCGCGCTGCCAGATCTTCAAGAGCTCAAGCTGCATGAAGCTACGGGTCTGGGCATCGAGGGAGGCAAAGGGTTCATCCATGAGCAAAACCTTGGGATCGACAGCCAGGGCACGGGCCAGGTTTACCCTTTGCTGCATGCCACCCGAGAGCTGATGAGGATAGTAGTCCTCGAACCCGGAGAGACCCACCAGGTTCAGAAAGTGGCGTGCCTTCTCGACGCACTCCTTGGCCTTGAGCCCCTTGGCCTCCAGTCCCAGAGTCACGTTCTTGAGACTCGTGCGCCAGGGAAGCAGGGAAGCGCCTTGGAAAACGAAGCCCACCTCCAGTTTCCCATCTCCCCCGGCGACTTCCTGACCCTCCACGAGGATCTTCCCCGAGGTCGCCGGAATGAGGGCGCTGATGACCCGCAGCAGCGTGGTTTTTCCACAGCCACTGGGCCCCACCAGGGAAACAAACTCGCCCTCCCGAACCCGGATGTTTATCTCATCAAAAATGACAAAGGGATCTCCCCCGGGTCTGGAAACCACTCTCTTCAGTCCACACAATTCCAGGAAAGGAGAGTTCATTTAGAATCCCAGTTCCTTTCTCGCCTTCTCGTAGAAACTCACGTCACAGTACTCCTGCCAGGGCTTCGGCTCCTTCAGGCTTCCGTATTTGGCCAGGATGTCGACCGCCGTCTTCATCCCCTCGGGATCGATGGCCCCTTCCCCGCGATAGCCCTTGCTCTGCACGATCGAATACTCATAGGCCCTTCTAGCCTCCTTTTCCGAAGTGTTCGGAACATGCTTCATGAGGCTCTTGATCGCTTCCTCTTTATTGGCCGGGTTATTGAGCCAGCGTTGCGCTTGGATGGTCGCTTTCACAAAGCGGACCACGACATCGGGACTGCTCTTGGCGTAGTCCGTATTGATGAACGAGCCGATGTACATGAGGTTCTTGATCATGTCGGAATATTTGACCAGGGTGGGATAGCCCTCATCGTTGGCCTTGAAGTTCACCGGCGGAGCCAGCATGGTCGCGGCGACACCACCGGATTTCATCGCCGCATAGCGGGGACTGGTCCCCCCCACCACGAGCAACTGGTAGTCATCCCTTTTCAACCCGTTGTGTTCCAGCCCCTCCTGCAAAAGATTGGTGATAATGCTGTTCAGAGCTGCAATGGCGATCTTCTTGCCCTTGAGATCCTTCAAGCTCTTGATCTCCGGGCGGGCCACGACGTCGTAAATCGGTGCGTAGAGCCGTCCCGTAATGACCCGGATCTTCCCGCCTCGTTCGTACGCTTGCAGGCTGTAGTGAACTCCTCCCGACCCGAACGGGGCTGAACCGGCCACTACGAGCCTGATCGGATCCGGAGGCTGCATCATGTAAATCATCTCCGGGGCTAACCCTTCTTTGGCAAAGAATCCCTTATCGATCGCCGGGTAGATATCCCACTCTCCACCCGTCGGAGCGGTACTTGTAAACCTTATCTGCTGGAGCTCGGCCGCCCCGGCCGTTTGCAGTCCCATCATCAGGACCACGGCCCACACCACGATCGCCATCCAGGAATATGACCCGATACGTCTCCCCCAAGTCCGCTGGTTCATCCCCTGTCCTCCTCAAAAGTTAGAAGCCAAAAACGTGAGTCTGGTAGGTATCACTGTCAGGATCGATGGTCCCCGGCAAGCCCTCTTTGGGCTGCCCCCACGCATCCGCCGGACGGCTCACCCCCTGCCAGCCATTCTGCTCCATGTAGAAAAAGAGGCGAACCCGGTTTCCCTCCGGGTCCCGGAGATCCACCGCGTATTCTCCCCCAGGAAACGAGCGCCCTTGCCAGAGAACCTGCACTCCCCGTTCCTGAAAGTAGGCGATGGAGTCCTTCAGTTCCTTATAGGTCTGGACCTCGAAGGCAATGCGGGCCAGAGTAGCGCGAGCACCATCTCCCAGGGACTCGCGCAGTTTGAGCGGATAAAGACAAAGGCTATGGTGATCCGCTCCATGACGCAAAAAAGCCACTTTCTCTCCGTTGATCTGGACCAAGTCGGAAAGACGAAAACCCAAAATTTCAGTGAAGAAGGAAGTCGACGCACCCACATCCCGGACGTAGAGGCCGATATAGGCAGGCCGGGTAATCCGGAAAGGTCTGGGAAGTAGAAGCCCTTCCACCCGGTAGGGTTCCCGCGGGAAAAGCGGGGCCACGATTTCCCGCTCGAGGCTCTGATATCGATCCGTGCTGTGGCCGGCTTGCTCGATAGCCTCATCCGTCTTTGGAGACAGAAGCCTGGTTACCTCCTCATCATCGGACACGGTCGCCTCGGGGAACCCCTGGACACGGCGGATGTCTTCCCAGATGGCCAGGGGTTTACTGATCCCCTGCCAGCCCACCTGCTCCATGTTCCAGTTCAGGTGCTGCCGGTGATCATCGGGGTCCCGGAAGTAGACCGAATAATTGCTGCCCGGCATGCGGCGCCCCACATATTCCAGTTCGACTTTTTTTTCCTTCAGATAGTCCACGCACCGTCTGAGCTCGTCGTAAGTACCCACATCCCAGGAGATTTGCTGGATGATCGTGTGTTTGTCACGGTCCGTTCGATAGGAATCCGGAAACAAGTTGAAGCCGTGATGATCCGTGTTCATCCGCAAAAAGATCACCGGCCCTACCGTATAGAGATCGGCCATTTGCGGGCGAATATACTGGTCGGTGTAATCGGCCGCCTGAAAGCCCAGGATTCCCACATAGAAACGCAGCATGGCCTTGAAGTCCGCATAATACAGCCCCGCATGGCTGAACTTGCGAATCTGAAAAGGCCTGGGAAGCCAGACCCCACCTACGTTGTAACGAGCCATTCTTTATTTCCCTTCCAATCTCATTCTCTCCTCATTTCCCGCCCGGACTGCCAGGGGGCCACGGCAGACTCGATGCGGCGCAAAACTTCAAAAGATAAGATTCCCATCAGGGCAAAGAGACAGATCCCCACAAAGAGCAAGGGGATGTTGAAGGTCTGACCGGCCATATAGACGATAAATCCAAGGCCCGCGTTGGCTCCGAACCATTCGGCGATGGCCACGCCCACCAGGCCCCGTCCCACAGCGAGCCGCAGGCCTGCCAACAGGTAGGGGAGCGATCCGGGAATCATGATCTTGAAAAACAGATCTCGTTTGCGAAGCCGGAAGGCCTGGGCCAATTCCACGAAGGTCCTGTCCACGCTGCGGATGCCGTAAAACGAGTTGATCAAGATCGGGAAGATACAACCGCTGAATATAATCGCCACCTTCGAGCTGATTCCAATTCCAAACCAGAGGACCAGTATAGGGGCGAAGGCGATCCGAGGTGTGGAATAAAGGGCGGTTACCCACGGGTTCACCACATCCCGCAGGCCGGGACTGAGAGCCATCAGGAACCCAAGGGGAATACCCACCAAAACGGAAACCACGTAGCCGATGAGAAATTCCCTGAAACTGACCACCACATGTGGGAGGAGTTCCCCGGTCACAAAGAGGAATTCATAGCCCTGCTGGATCACCACCAGAGGGGAAACCAGAATGCCGGGGTCCCGGATAATCTCGACGGCCACGACCTGCCAGAGAGCCAAGCCCAGAAAAATGGAAAGGGAGCGGTTCAGTAAAAGACCGTATTTCTCGTACCAGGACCTGAGCGTCATGATCACCACTCCTCCTGTTCCCGCCAAGGCGCAATGCGGCGCTCGATGGCCCGAATTCCCACAAAACTCCCGACCCCGATGACCGACAGCAGGACGACGGCCACCAGGAGCCGAGCCGTATCGTACACTTCCGCGGCGTCGCGCAGGAGAAAGCCCAGGCCGGCC
>DATEAK010000274.1:0-4727 GCA_035288405.1 bacterium
TGGTTTGAGCTGGATGCCGATCAACTCCTGCCGCCCGGGACCAAATGCAAGTGCGGCGGTCAGAAGTTTGACAAAGAGGAGGACATCCTCGACGTCTGGTTCGATTCCGGAGTGAGTCACGCGGCCGTTCTGGAGAATACTCCGGGGTTGATCTGGCCCGCGGATCTCTACCTGGAGGGGAGTGACCAACACCGGGGGTGGTTTCATAGTTCTCTGCTGGCCGCCGTGGGTACGCGGGGAAAGGCTCCCTATCGCGCAGTCTTGACCCACGGTTATGTGGTCGACGGGGAAGGCAAGAAGATGTCCAAATCCCTGGGCAACGTCATTGCACCGCAGGAAGTGATCGACCGCTACGGGGCGGAGGTCTTGCGCCTGTGGGTGGCCTCGGAAAACTACCGGGAAGACATCCGGATTTCGGACGAGATCCTCACCCGGCTGGCGGATGCGTACCGGCGAATCCGCAATACTTGCCGGTTCCTGCTGGGGAACCTCTACGATTTTTCCCCTTCGTCGCACCGGGTTCCATACGCAGACTTGCCCGAAATCGATCGCTACATGCTGCACCGCCTGCAAAAGCTCGTGGAGAGAATGCGCCGGGCCTACCGGGAGTGCGACTTTCACCTCTTCTATCATTTGATCCACAACTTCTGTGTGGTGGATTTGAGCGCCTTTTACCTCGACGTCCTGAAAGACCGGCTCTACACGTCCCGGACGAATTCCAGGGAGAGACGAGGCGCCCAAACCGTGCTTCTCGATGTCTTGCTGGCTCTGGTGAAGCTTATGGCTCCCGTGCTCTCCTTCACCGCTGAGGAAGTCTGGGGATATTTGCCCGCCGGCAGCGTGCAGGAAGAGAGCGTGCACTTATCTCAGTTCCCCCGGGAGAGCGAAGAGTACCAGGATGAAGAATTGGCGAGCCGCTGGGATACCCTCCTGGAAGTCCGTGCGGAAGTTCAGAAGGCCCTGGAATTGAGCCGGCGCAACAAAGAAATCGGCCACCCACTGGAAGCGCGGGTGGATCTCTTTCTTTCGGACCGCCTCTTTGAGTCCCTGGCTCCGTACGCAGAGGAGTTGAGAAGCTTGTTTATCGTGTCGGCTGTGGAGATCCATCGGAATACGGACGCGCCGGCGGATCTCTACTGCAGTCAAAACCTGGAAGGATGCATGATCCGGGTGTCGCGGGCCGAGGGGAGCAAGTGCGAGCGCTGCTGGAATATCAGTCGGACGGTAGGCAAGGATGCCCGCTTTCCCATCCTGTGCCAGAGATGCGTGGATGTCCTGGACGACCATAATTCCTGATCGACGAGCCTGCTGGCGCTTGGGTGAAGCGGTCAAAGAGGGGCCTGAGTTTGATCCCGAAGGGAATCTGGAAAAATTATCGCTGCCTGATCCTGTGGAGCGCAGGAATTCTGGCCTTCGACCGCGTGACCAAGTGGCTGATCATGAAGAACTTTTACCTGCAAGAGTCGGTCTCAATTATTCCCGGTTTTTTTGATTTCACCTACATCCGAAATCGCGGCGCCGCGTTCGGGTTTCTGGCCGGTGCCTCCTCAGCATTGACGGCTCCTTTCTTTATCCTTCTCTCGATCCTGGCCGCCGTAGTGATCTTCTGTTTTTACAGAAAGACATCGCCCCGTGAATCTTTGGTGCGGACCGCTCTGGCCTGGATCATGGGAGGTGCCTTGGGAAATTTCATCGATCGCCTGGCTTACGG
This sequence comes from bacterium, assembly GCA_035288405.1. GTDB lineage: Bacteria > JACPSX01 > JACPSX01 > JACPSX01 > JACPSX01 > JACPSX01. The sequence continues at coordinate 1,712 of DATEAK010000274.1, forward strand.
CGAGGTTGTGGACTTTCTCGATTTTCATTGGCGGCAACTGCACTGGCCTGCATTTAACGTTGCTGATTCCGCGATCACACTGGGAGTCGTCGGGCTGTTCATCGGGATCCGAATGTGGAAATAAGCCATGGGAGCGGGAGATAGTGCCGTGCACACCCTGGTGGTTTCCCCGGAGAATGCGGGAGAGAGGGTAGATCGCTTTGTGAGCGAGCGGAATCCGGGACTGTCCCGGGCTCAAGCGCAACGTCTGATTTTGGAAGAAAAGGTGAGGATTGATGGGCGGTCGGTAAAACCCAACTCCAGGATCAAGGCCGGGCAAGTGATTGTCATCGTAATCCCCGCGCCCGTCCCGTCCTCGGCGCTTCCCGAGCCCATCCCACTGAACATTCTGTATGAGGATACGGACCTCTTGGTCATCAATAAACCGGCCGGACTTGTGGTCCATCCCGCCGCGGGAAACCGCAGCGGAACGCTGGTCAATGCTCTGCTCCATCACTGCCGGGATTTGTCGGGGATCGGCGGAGTGGAAAGACCGGGAATTGTGCACCGGCTGGACAAGGGAACCTCCGGTCTTCTGATCGTTGCTAAAAATGATGCCGCCCACAAACATTTCACTCAGGAAATCAAGAACCGCAAGGTCAAACGCCAGTATCTGGCCCTCGTGGAGGGGGGACTGAAGCAACTGAGCGGGCGAGTGGAAGCCCCCATCGGCAGGCACGCAACCCAGCGAATCAAGATGGCAGTTGTGGCGCGGGGGGGCCGGCCGGCTGTGACCCACTACGAGGTCTTGAAGGTTTTGAAGGGATATTCCCTCTTGCGCCTGACTTTGGAGACCGGGCGAACCCATCAGATCCGGGTGCACATGGCCCATCTCGGTCACCCTGTGGCGGGAGATCCGACGTATGGAAAGCGCAGGCACGGCCCGCGGCGGGGAGTCGAGGGGACGGTTGTAGAACTGGATCGCCCGTTTTTGCACGCCTATCGGCTCGAATTTCGCCATCCGCGCAGTGGGGAGTTGCTGGTCTTCGAAATTCCCCTTCCCCCGGATCTGGAGCGGGTATGCAATGTTCTGGAAGCGGCAGTAAACACCGGCTGAAGAAAAAGGAGGAACTAATCCGTGAACGTGAAAACCGTCGCAGTCCTCGGATCTGGAATCATGGGGCGTGGGATTGCCCATGTGTCCGCTCTGGGGGGATTTCGTGTGGTTCTGTATGACGTGGAGCCGAAGATTCTGGATCAAGCCCTGGTCACAATCCGAAGCAACATGCAGAAAGGTGTGGACCTCGGGAAACTCCAGGGCCAGGAGATGAACAAAGCCCTGGAATCCATCCGGCTCACGACTCGCCTGGAGGAAGCGGCCTCGGAAGCACAGTTCGTCATCGAAGCGGCTCCCGAAAAGATCGATCTCAAAGTCCGGATTTTTGCCGATCTCGATCGCCTCTGCTCTCCCGATACCGTTTTGGCCACCAATACCTCGGGTCTCAGCATCACGGAGATTGCCGCTGCCACCAATCGCCCCGATCGTGTCATCGGCATGCACTTCTTCAACCCCGTTCATCTCATGAAGCTCGTGGAAATCATCCGGGCTCTGCAGACATCCGACTCGACCTACCAAACGACGGAAGAAGTTTCCCGCAAGATGGGCAAAGAAACGGTGGAGGTCACCGAATCGCCCGGGTTTGTCACCAGCCGGATCAACGCCCTCATCGGCAATGAGGCTTTTTACATGCTGGAAGCGGGGGTGGCTTCGCCACGGGACATCGACAAGGCAATTAAACTGGGACTCAATCACCCCATGGGCCCTCTGGAGATGGCGGACTTGGTCGGGTTGGATACGCGCCTGAGCGTTCTTACTTATCTTCATGAGACCCTGGGGGAGAAATATCGTCCCTGCCCGCTGATGATCAAATACGTGAAAGCCGGGCGGCTGGGACGCAAGGTCGGCAGGGGAGTGTACGAATATCCACAGGAGAAAAAGTCCTAGGGAGGAGAGCGAGAGATGTCCTATCAGAATATCCTTTACGAAAAAGAGGGGAAGATCGGCTGGATCACCGTCAACCGACCGGAAGTCCGCAACGCGTTGAACGCGGAGACACTGGAAGATATTCTGGCGGCTCTGGCGGAAGCGCGTAACGACGAAGATGTGCGGGTCGTGATCTTTACCGGCGCCGGAGACAAGGCGTTCGTGGCAGGAGCCGACATCCGCATCCTGGTGGAACGCACAGCTCTGGACGGGCTCCCCTCCGGGTTCACGGAGATCTTCGAGAAGATCGAGGATTTCGAAAAGCCCACGATTGCGGCCGTGAACGGGTTTGCCATGGGCGGAGGCTGCGAACTGGCCATGTGCTGTGATCTCCGGGTCGCCAGCGAAACGGCGAAGTTCGGCCTGCCGGAGGTGAATCTGGGGATCATCCCGGCGGGGGGCGGAACGCAGCGGTTGCGCAATTTCGTGGGAGTCGGACGGGCCAAGGAGATGATCTATACGGGAGCGGTCATTGATGCCCGTGAAGCGGAGAGATTCGGGCTGGTCAACAAGGTGGTCCCTGCCGGCGAGTTGCGCGCTGCCGCTACGGAGCTTGCCAATAAGATCATTGAGAAAGCACCCCTTGCCGTGCAGATGGCCAAGAAGTCGATTCACACCGGGATCCGGGGTGGGCCCGTGGCGGGACTTGCTTTCGAGAAACACGTACAGGCCATCCTGTTCGGCACCGAAGATAAGAAGGAAGGGACCAGCGCCTTCCTGGAGAAGAGAAAGCCCCAGTGGAAAGGGCGCTAGTTCCTCCGTGCGGTTCACGCAGCCTCTGATTTCGGGCGTTCTGGTCCGGCGCTACAAGCGTTTCTTGGCGGACGTGCGCTTGGCGGACGGCACCGTAGTAACGGTTCACTGCCCCAACTCCGGCAGCATGCTCTCCTGCCAGGAATCCGGGAGACTGGTTCTGATTTCCCGCAGTTCCAATGAGAATCGCAAGCTTGCCTACACGTGGGAGATGATTCGCATGGGCCGGGTCTGGGTGGG
>DATEAK010000275.1:0-14224 GCA_035288405.1 bacterium
AAGGGCGTTCGGGTTTCTCTGGAACTCGGGCTTGAGCTCCATGATTAACTGGTACTGGTTGTTCGGCGCGTAAATGGTGGAAATCTGACGGGTCCCGTAGGCGGTATACAAAGCCGTTTCGATCTGTTCCGGTGTGATCCCTAACGTGGCGGCTTTGTCCCGGTCGATCGTCATGTTGATTTGCGGGTTTTTGATTTGCAGATCGCTCGTCACATCGATGAGGCCGGGGAGGGAGCGCATCTTCTGCTCCATGACCTGGGCGTCACTGTAAAGCTCCTTGATATCGGCGCTGTACAGTGTGAACTGGTAAGGGCTCTTGGTGACTTGTCCGCCGATGTTGATGGGCGGCGGGTTTTGGAAAAACACTCTCATGCCGGGCACATTGGCGACCTTCCGGCTGAGCTGGGCCATGACCTGATCCACCGGCAGCTTTCGCTCCGTGCGCGGCTTGAGCCGGATGAAGAGAATCCCCGTGTTGCTACCCCGGCTCCCGACGGCGCCGACGCTGGACATGAACGAATCCACATTGGGATCTTGCTTCACCGCTGCTGCCATGGCCTGTTGATGGCTCTTCATGGATTCGAAGGAAGTTCCCTCAGGGGCCTCGGTGAAGGCGTAGATTTGTCCCGTATCCTCACTGGGAAGAAACCCTTTGGGGATCACCATGAAGAGGTAGCCGGTGGCGAGCAGGATGATCCCGGAAAAAAACAAGACGCTGCGCCGGTGCGCCAGAGACCACTTCAAGCCGACTCGGTAGAAGGCCAGCATGCCCTCGAAGACGCGCTCGGAGAGGAGATAGATCCGCCCATGGTGAACTTCCGCCTGTGGCCGCAGAAACCGGCTGGAAAGCATCGGTGTGAGCGTAAGCGAGACGAAACCGGAGATGAGAATCGCCATACCGATCGTGACGGCGAACTCGTGAAAGAGCCGTCCCAGAATGCCGCCCATGAAGAGCACGGGAATGAAGACCGCTGTCAGGGAGAGAGTCATGGATAGGATGGTGAAGCTGATTTCCCGGGAGCCGTTCAGCGCGGCCTCGAAGACACCCTCGCCCTTCTCCATGTGACGGACGATGTTTTCCAGCATGACAATGGCATCGTCTACGACGAACCCCACGGAGAGTGTGAGGGCCATGAGGGACAGGTTGTCCATGCTATACCCCATAAGGTACATGACTGCGAACGTGCCCACGATGGACAACGGCAGGGCAAGGCTGGGGATGACCGTGGCGGATAGGTTGCGCAGGAACAGAAAGATGACCAGAATCACCAAGCACAAGGTGAGCAACAAGGTGAACTTCACATCGTTCACGGACGCCCGGATGGATTCGGAGCGGTCCCAAAGGATGTGCAGTGAGACGGAAGCCGGAAGCTGCGCTCGGAAGCTGGGGAGAAGGTCCTTGACTTTCTGCGCGACTTCCACAGTGTTGGTTCCCGGCTGGCGCTGGATGGCCAGTATGATGGAGCGCCGGTCTACGAACCAAGCGGCGACCTTGTCGTTCTCCACGCTGTCGAGAACCTGCCCCAGCTCTTGCAGACGCACAGGCTGGCCGTTGCGGTAGGCAACAATCAGGGGACGGTAGGGAGCCGCGGAGGTAATCTGCCCGTTGGCCTGAACCGTGAACGATTGGTGGGGGCCGTACAGGGTACCCGTGGGAAGATTTACGTTTTGCTGGCTCACCGCGGAGGCGACTTCGTTGATTCCGATTCCTCGCGAGGCCAGCGCATTGGGATCCAACTGAACGCGTACGGCGTATTTCTGCGAGCCAAACACCTGGACTTGGGCAACGCCGCTCACCATGGAGATGCGCTGGGCCATCATGGTCTGGCCGTACTCATCCAGAGTAAACAGGGGCAGCGTGGGAGACGTAAGAACGAGGAAGAGGATGGGCTGCTCCGCGGGGTTCACCTTGCGGAAAGAGGGGGGACTGGGCATCTGCTGGGGGAGCTGCCGTTGAGCCGCCGAGATGGCCGTCTGCACGTCGAGGGCCGCTGCGTCCAGGTTCCGGCTCAGGTTGAATTGCAGCGTAATGTTGGTGGAACCCAGAGCGCTGGTCGAGGTCATGGAATCCAGGCCCGCGATGGTGGAAAACTGTTTTTCCAGCGGAGTCGCCACGGCGGAGGCCATGGTTTCCGGGCTGGCCCCGGGCAGGCTGGCCGAAACCTGGATCGTGGGGAAGTCCACGTTGGGGAGGTTATTCACAGGGAGAAGACGGTAGCCCATGATTCCGAAAAGAAGAATCCCCACCATGACCAGGGTCGTCATGACCGGGCGCCGGATGAAGAGTTCCGCGATATTCATGGCGTCACGACTCCCCCGAGCTCAAGGCCGGGTCGTATTTCCACTCTTGCCCCCGGAACCAGGCGCAGTTGGCCGTCCGTCACCACTTTTTCTCCGGCCTGAAGGCCCTTTTCGATGAGCGTTTCCCCGTTGCTCTCCTGTCCCGGTGTAATGGGACGGGACTCTGCCGTGAGGTCGGGTTTGATTACGAAAACGAAAGGCCCTTGCTGTCCTGCCTGAAGAGCTTGGGTCGGAATCACGACGGCATGGGATCGTGTGGTCAACGTGAGGTTCACATTCACAAACTGTCCGGGCCACAGGCGCTTGTCGGTATTGGGGAAAGTCGCCTTGAGGAGGATGGTTCTTGTGGACAGATCGACCGTGTTGTTGATAAAGGTGAGCTCTCCCTTGGTCGGTTTGCCCGTATCATTGGGAAAGCTGGCTTCCACCGTGAGACTGCCTGCAGAGGCATATTTGCGGATCTCCGGCAGGCTCTGTTCGGGTATCGAAAAACTCGCGTTGATGGGAGTGATCTGGTTGATGACCACCATCGCGATGTCGTCGGCCTTGATCTGGTCCCCCTGATGCACCATGAGGTTCCCGGTGCGTCCGCTAATGGGAGCCAGAATGTTGCAGTATTGGAGGTTGAGACGAGCGATTTCCACCGCGGCCTCATCGGATTGGACCGTGGCCTTGAGAGCCTCGGCGGTGGTTGCGACCTGGTCATACTGCTGCCTCGCCACATATCCTTTTTGAATCAGCTCGGCGTAGCGACGGGCATCTGCTTCAGCGTTTGCCGCCTGGGCGCGGTCTCGGGCTAAAGCAGCGAGAACGGCCTGTAGAGCGTTCTGGTAGGGACGCGGGTCGATGACGAAGAGCAGATCTCCCTGCTTCACGTCCTGCCCTTCCTTGAAAGCCACACGCGTCAGCGCCCCGCCAATGCGCGCGCGGATGGACACCGTATTGTAAGCCTCCACGGATCCGATTGCCTTCAGGGTCACCGGCACGTTTTTTTCCATGGCGGCGGTCACGATCACGGGAACGGCGAGCTGTGGAGTCGCCTTCTTCTTTTCGCTGGAGCAACCCGTAACGGTCAGTAGTCCTGCAGCCAATGCGGCCAGGGCGATCAGGGAAAGAGGGGAGGGGCGAGAGAGAAGGACTGTTGACACAAGAGTTTTACGAAAGGATCTCATGGTTATCTGTTTTCTCACTTGTCTTGGGTTTCCATGATCTGCCCGATTATTAGCTTGTCAAGTCTACCCAAAGAGTGCCTTTTCTTCACGCAAAATTTTAGACGAATTGACTCAGAAATAAGTTCCTTTTTATAATAACATAACCGGTAGTCCGTGCTTCCCCTGTCCGTTCGGTAGGAAGAAATTTCTTCTGGGAAAAGGCTTCTTCATCATGTTTCCGACTGCTTCCGGCTCACGGGGAGGGTAAAGAAAAAGCTGGATCCCTTGCCGTACTCGCTCTCGGCCCAAACCTTGCCGCCCAGGGTCTCAATGATATGTTTGACGATCGAGAGACCCAGCCCCGTACCCCCCATCTGCCTCGATCGTGCCTTATCGACCCGGTAAAAGCGCTCAAAGATACGGGTCAAATCTTCCAGTGGAATTCCGATGCCGCTGTCACTCACCTGGCATTGCACCATTTCTCCTGCCAGGGACGCGGAAAGGAAAATCTGTCCCCTCTCGGGCGTGTACTTGGCCCCGTTGTCCAGGAGGTTGATGAAAACCTCATCCAGAAGTTTCGGATCGGCCGACACGAGAGGGAGGCCCGCCGGAATGAGGTTGTCAATTCGAAGGCTTTTTTCGCGAGCCCTGGCCTCGACGGCCTTGATTCCCGTCTCAGCGGTTTCTCTGAGGTTTACCGGAACGGGGCCGACCTTCGCGGATTCCGACTCGACCGTGGACAGAACCAAAAGATCCGCCACCAAGGCCGAGAGGCGGTTTGCATGCTTCTCGATGATCTCCAGAAATGTCCGCGCTGTTTCCGGATCGGAAAGGGCGCCTTCCAAAAGGGTTTCGGCGTAGCCTTTGATGGCCGTCAAGGGGGTACGTAATTCGTGGGAAACGTTGGCCACAAAATCCCGGCGGACCCGTTCCAAGTGCTCCAGCTTGGTGGTGTCATGGAAGACGGCCACCACCCCTCCCGCTGCGGATGTGGCCGAAATTCCCACGATGTTTGCCTCGAAGAACCTCTGCCCGTACGCGAAACTCAACGAAACCCACTCCTTCCCTTTCAGTACCTGTTCCACCCCTTCGCTCAATTCCGGCAGCCTTAGCACCTCGCGGAAAAATTTCCCTTCCACCGGCCCGGGAATCTCCAGTATCCCTCTCAGGGCGTTGTTGATCAGTGTGATTTTCCCTTCCTGGTTCAAGACCATGACACCCTCCGCGAGCCCTCTGAGGATCGCCGCCAATTGTTCTCCCTCGGAACGCGTGCGTTTGATCTGGTCTTGAAGACGCTCTGCCATGTGATTGAAGGCCAGGGCAAGCCGGCTCGTTTCGTCCCGGTGCCGTGTGGACACGCGGGCTTCCAGGTCTCCTTGGGCGATCCGATCCACGGCTTCGATCAGTCGCTGGATGGGTCGTGAAAGCCACCGGCTGACACCCAGGCTGATGGCCAGGGCGAGGAAAAGTGCAGCCACCGAAGCGCTGAAGAGAATCTTCCGGATGTTTGCCAGTGTGTTGTCTATATCCGTGAGGGGGTCCGCCAGGCGCAACCAGCCGTAGAACACCCCGCTGCGCGTTAAGGGTTTTGCCGCATAGATCATGGAGGTTTTCAGCGTGTCACTAAAACGGAGGGAGGTCCCGAAGCCGGATTTTAGAGACTCGACAATTTCGGGACGGTTCCGGTGGTTTTCCATTCGGGACAATGCGGCCGGATCGACCTCTGAATCTCCAATGACTTTCCCCTCGGGATCGACGAGGGTCACGCGGAGCCGGAGGCGGCGGCCGTACTCACCGACGATGCGACTCGCGACCTCTTCGGGAATCGAGCCTGGAAAGCGCTCCTCGATAACCCAAGCGAGTAGCCCCGTCTCCTCCCGCAGAGTCTGAATCTTTTGATCAACCAGAGAGTGCCGCAGAATCGGGTAAAGGTAGATCTGCAGTCCCGCAAGAAGGAGGAGGAGGATGCTGGAGTAAGCAGCGAAGATCTGCCACTGCAGCCGGGCGAACTTCACCTCTCTATTCCTCCAAAAAACGGTAGCCCACGCCGCGCACGGTTTCGATGTGACGCACGCACCCTTTGAGTTTCGCTCGGAGCCTGCGGACATGAGTGTCGACAGTTCGCGTAACACCGTGGTAGTCGTAACCCCAAACCTGGTCCAGGAGAACGTCCCGTGTGAATACCCGGCCGCGCCGGCTCGCCAGAGTGGCGAGAAGTTTGAATTCGGTGGCTGTGAGGTTAATGGGTCGGTTTTTTACCAGCACCCGATGCCCGGCCATATCGATGGTTAGATCTCCTGCCCGGATCAGGGCCGGAGGTTCTGGCGTCTTGGCGGTACGCCGCAGAACCGCTCGCACCCTGAGGACCAGTTCTCTGGGACTGAATGGCTTGGTGATGTAATCCTCGGCACCCAGTTCCAGACCTACGATCCGGTCGATTTCTCCGGCCTTGGCGGTGAGCATGATGATGGGGATTTCTCGTGTGGTCTCGTCTCTTTTGAGGAACTTGCAAACTTCAGTCCCATCCATGCGGGGCAGCATGAGGTCCAGGAGGACAAGATCGGGGTGCTCCCGGCGGGCAATCTCCAGAGCCTTTTGCCCGTCCTGGGCGACGAGGACATGGAATCCGGAATTCTTCAGATTGTAGGTCACCAGGTCGGCAATGTCTTTCTCGTCTTCGATCACCAGGATTTTGCTCACCGGGCTAGTCTCCTTGTCGACGATTCCTGGAATTAAGCAGAACGGGTCTTCCCCTCACCAGGGAGGCAAAGAGTCCCACGACGGCAATCACGGCGCAGAAGAGAAAAGCCTGCCGCAACCCTTGAATCATCCCTTCCCGGGCCACCAATGTGATGGGACTTTTCCGGTTGACGAGCAAATTGATAAAACCTCCCTGGGGGAGGGCGCTGGCCATGATTGTGCTGATGAGTGCCAACCCCAGAGACATACCCACAATCCGCACCGTCCCTACCGTGCCGGACGCGACTCCGAGGTGGCCGCGCCCGACGGATCCCATAATAGCACTGTTGTTGGGAGACGAGAAAAGTCCCATTCCGATCCCCATGAGCGCCATATCTGCCAGAATCTCTATAGCCGAGGACTCCAGACCCAAGCGAGACAACAGGATTAAAGAGATGGCGATGAATCCCATACCCGCGGAGGTCAGCGCGCGGGAACCGATCCGATCGGAAAGTCTCCCGGCTAAAGGAGAAAGGATCGTCATCATCACGGGCTGGGGAATGAGCAGAAGACCCACTCGGGAGGGATTATAGTGGAGCACGCCCTGAAGGTACAAGGAGAGCAGGTATGGGGCACCGAAAATCGCCATGTAGTTCATCATGGCGGCGGTGTTGGCGGCGCGAAACAGGCGATTCTGGGTGAAGAGGGAAACATCCAGCATGGGTTCACCTGAGGTGCGGCTCTCGAAGGGGATAAACGTGCTCAGTGCCAGTATGCTCAGAATCAGCAGCAGGATCACCCATGGGGAAAGCCACCCGGCGATTTGAACAAACGTCAGTGCGAGGAGAAGAGAGATGAGGAAAACGGCGAAAAGGAGCGCCCCTACCCAATCAAAAGAAATTCTCTGTCTTTTTACAGGTTCGTCCGGAAGGAAAGTGCGGCTCAGGTAAAAGGTTATAGAGCCCACAACAACGTTGAGGAGGAAAATGGAGCGCCAGCCGCCATGTTGGGTAAGAAAACCTCCGAGTACGGGACCGATGGAGAGCCCCAGATAAACGGACATGACGTAAAAGCCCATGGCCTTGCCTCGTTCCCGTTCCGGGAAGGATTCGGTCGCAATCGCGGCGCTGTTGGACCATAACAAGGCTCCGGCGATACCCTGAAAAATCCGAAAGGTGATGAGCTGAGGGAGGCTCCGGGAAAGACCCGAAAGTAAGGAGGTGAGCGTGAAGAGTCCAACTCCGGCAGAGTAGAGATTTTTACGTCCTCTTAAGTCTGCCAACCGGCCAAAGAGAATCTGAAGAACAGCGGAGGGGACCAGGGTGGCCATAGGGATCCAAAACAGGGCGGACAGGCCGGCGTTCAGGTCCTCCCCGATCATGGGCAGGGCCACACTGACCGCACCCCCGTCGTAGGGTGACATGGAGGTCCCAATGCAAGCTATGAGGAGGATGATCTTCTTCCGGAGAAAGACTTCCCCCTCCGGGCCAGATCCCCGAACCGGGTCACCCGTTGCCTGGCAGGCTTCACGAGAGGAAGGTTCTGTCACTCTTTATCGTTCTGATCCTTTTCCAGATCGTAGCCGCAGCGGCAAATTCCGTAGGACACCGTGGTGAAGAGAATCTTCTCGGTCTTTTCCCGGTATTCCTGCTCCGTATGGTACTCAGTGCCGCAACGAGGGCACTTTTTATAGTACGTCGGGTGACGGCTGGTAGGGGAATCCCCGGATGGCGACTTATAAGGAGACCAGCAGCGCATCGGCTTTCAACCTCCAATCCACTTCGCACCATGATGCTCGACAGTGCATCGTCAGTACACTCACGTATGCGACTTCCAGAACATTATACAACAAAAAGGAGTTCACGACAAAAAAGGAGGGAGCAAGACTTCTGTTGCGGTGGGCGAGAATCGCCTTTAGAAAAACAGGAACGTCACCCCGATAAATACGGGGATGAGAATCCCGATGCTGTAGAGCATATAGCCGAAGAAACTCGGCATCTTCACGCCTCTTTCCTCGGCCACGGACTTCACCATGAAGTTGGGAGCGTTGCCGATGTAGGTGTTGGCGCCCATGAATACGGCGCCCAGGCTGATGGCGCGCAGCACCGAGTGACTCACACCGGCTACTTCGTCGGGCAGAGGGAGACCCCGGGCCAGGTTCAGAAAGACCAGATAGGTGGGGGTATTGTCCAGGAAAGAGGAGAGCCCCCCCGCAGCCCAGAAAAAGTGCCAGGGGTTGCTGATCCCCAGTTCACTCCCGCGGGCTCTGAGAATGTCCAGGGCGGGGATCATGGTTAGGAAGATCCCGAAGAAGAGAACCGCCACCTCGAGTATCGGGTAATAGGTGAATCCATGCGCCTTACGCAGTTCTTGCGGAGTCGTCCACAGAGAAAGAAGCAGGGCGGCAACCATGACCGCTTCGCGGACGGGAGCTTTCAGCAGAACGACCGCCAGGATGATGATCAACAGGAACAGGAAATTGTGCCTTCCCGCCAATCGCAGGGGACGCACCTCCAAGCGGTCACGCTCCAGAGCGGGAATGGGCTCCCGGCTGTACATGATCGTATCCCAGATGAAGTAGAGGAGCAGGAGAAAAGCCGAAACGGAGAACCATTCCGGAGCCAGCCGGAGTGTCCACTGAAACGGGACCCCTTCGAGATATCCCATGAACAGCGGAGGATCTCCGATGGGAGTGAGACATCCGCCGATGTTGGAGACCAGGAAGATGAAGAAAACAATCGTGTGGACTTTGTGGGTTCGCTCCTGGTTCGTCGTGATCAAGGGGCGGATCAAGAGAAGGGAGGCACCCGTCGTGCCGATCAAGGAGGCGAGCATGGTGCCGGCGGCCAGAAATATGGTGTTCGTCTGCGGTGTCGCAGGCAAGTCCCCGGTCAGAAGGATTCCCCCGGAAATCACATATAGGGCGGCCAGGAGAATAAGGAATGAAATATATTCCATCCCGGTTTCCAGAAGAGAGTGAGGACTTCGTTGGATGTAATAAATGAATACGGGGACTGCCAGGATCAAGGAAACCCAGAGCTTGTTCCGGTTCCGCTCCCACCAGTGGGGAATTGCTAGAGGAAAAATGGCAATGGCCAGGAGCATCAGGGCAAAGGGGAGAACCCAGGCGATGGACAGAGTATGGCCCAGTAAGTCTCCCGCTAGGCTCGCAGCAGTTCCTGACACAATTTTCTCCTCCACGATTCTTTCCAGTCCGGAGCTGAAGGCTGATTGCTGGCCGCTCGTTACGTTTATGTAAGCGGGGCCATGCTACCGGCTGGCCCTTCAGGTTGTCAAACGCTTTTGCCGTAGGGATTCGAGTGGGACCATGGAGCGGAAAAGCGGGCAGCCCTGCCCGGGAGGAGTGGGCGGAGCTGCCCGCGGGGAACTTTGACCGTACGCCTGTCCTGCCGCGATGGCCTCAGGACCGGAGTCCGGATTCCATTGCGGCCGGCGCCGGGGCCAGAGAGGGAACGGGAGCGTGTTGCTCGCCGAGGTGCCCGACTCCGGAGGGATGCCTGCCGATGGTAACCGGCTGAAAATCGGGATAGGCCGAAGCTCCGTGCTCGCCCAGATCCAGCCCCCCGAATTCTTCTTCGGGACTCACCCGCAATCCCAGAGTGATCTGGAGCAGCTTAAAGAGAAGCAGTCCGGAAGCCATGGCTGTGACAAAAACCGCGAGGACTCCCCCCCCCTGGATCGCGAGGAAACGCAGGGCGGCAGCGGAGTCGGCGGCATAAAGAAGCCCCTTTTCCGTATGGAAGAATCCCAGCAGGATCGTCCCCAGTGCCCCGCAAACGCCGTGGACCGAGATGGCGCCGACCGGGTCGTCGATGCCCCGGCGCTCGAAAAACAACACCCCGTAAACCACGGCGGTTCCGGAAAGCAACCCGATGATCACGGCGGCAAGGGGCGTGACGAAAAAGGCGCTGGCCGTGATTCCGACCAGGCCGGCAAGCGCGCCGTTCAGGGTCATGCCGACGTCGGGCTTCTTGAACCTCGCCCAGGCCACCGCCATGGCGTCGATGGCGCCGGCCGCCGCGGCGATATTCGTGGTCACTGCGGTGATGGCGATTCCCGCGGCGTCCGCGGCCATGGTGCTGCCCGGATTAAATCCAAACCACCCCATCCAGAGAATGAAGGTTCCCAGGGTGGCCAGGCCGATATTGTGACCCGGAATGGGGTTGACAGACCCGTCTTTCGAGTATTTGCCCATGCGAGGCCCCAGTAGGAGGACTCCCGACAGGGCGAGCCAACCCCCGACGGAATGGACCACGGTGGAGCCGGCAAAGTCCAGCATGCCGAGACTGGCGAGCCAGCCTCCTCCCCAGATCCAGTGGCCGATGACGGGGTAGATGAGCAGACTGATCACGAAACTATAGATCAGATACGCTCCGAACTTCGTGCGCTCGGCCATCGCTCCCGAAACGATCGTCGCCGCCGTTCCCGCGAAAACAAGCTGAAAGAACCAGGCCGACAGAGTGGGGACGCTGGTCCAGTTCAGGGCGCTGTACTGGTCTCCCGTTCCGGCCGCAGTAAAGAAACCAGTGAGGCCGAACAGCGCGTTTCCGTTACCGAACATGAGGCCGAAGCCGATGGCCCAGTAGGCGAGGGAGCTCATGCAGAAATCCAGAAAGTTCTTCATCATGATGTTGACCGTGTTCTTGGCCCGGGTGAACCCTGCCTCCACGCAGGCAAATCCCGCCTGCATGAAAAAAACCAGTACCGCGGTCAGGACGACCCAGACCGTATCCATGGCATACTTTCCCGCCTCGACCGCTTTCCCGTCGATCTTCCCGTCCAGGGCCAGCGCCAGAACAGGGTGAAAAACAACAGCACCAATGCCCAGAATCAGCGCGATGCTTAACTGGAGCTTCCAGTCCATCTTTCTCATCATCACTTCATCACCTCCTGTTGATCTTACAGAGCCCGTTCGCCTCGCTCACCGGTGCGGATGCGGACCGCGTCTTCCACCGGAAGCACAAAAACTTTTCCATCTCCGATGCGTTCCGTGCTGGCGCTGGAGCAGACAGTTTCCACCACGTCGTTGGCCAGTTGGTCCGAAACGAAGATCTCGATCTTCACCTTGGGAAGGAAATCAACCGTATACTCGCTCCCCCGATAAAGCTCCGAGTGCCCTCTTTGCCGGCCGAAGCCCTTCACTTCGCTGATGGTCATTCCCTGTATCCCCAGCTTGGTCAGGGCTTCCCTCACTTCATCCAGCTTGAAGGGTTTGATAATGCATTCCACCTTTTTCATGGTTCCCATCCTTTTGAAACAAGGAGGTTGTCTCCAGAGGAAAGAATCGTTGTGCAAGTTTTGATCGTGTTGCTCCCCAAATCATTGGAAGTCGATGCCGACTGCCAACATCACGGTTTGTTTCACGAGACGGGTGTTGTTGTAGATGTTGTAGGCGACTGAGCCCGCAACGTTAGGAGCAAATTTCCAACTCCCTCCGAAGCTTGTAGCTCCATAGGTGCTCTTTCCCCCCTGATAGTCGACAGCGAGCCAGAGTTTGTCGGAGATCTCGGACATGGTGCGATCCCAGGAGAGCAGGAGACCGGTGTTCTCTTTCTTCCCGTTTTCGTCCACCAGAATTCTGCTGTTGCCGTGGAAGTAGCCCGCCGAGAGACGTCCAATCGGATTGAATGTCCTGGCGGTCAGGCCATACACAATGTTGTAGTTGGTATCGAGGGCATCATTCTTATCCCGGGTTCCGAACGCGTAGCCGCCCACGGCCAGCGCCGGCGCACCTTTGAACAATGCGTCTTCCGGAGTGCCCAGCTTGACATTAAAGTAGAGAGGATGATTGTCGTATTCATTTGCCAGGGTGGGTGTGGACCAGTTTCCCGTGATGTGGTCGAATCCTACCTCGGCCTGGACCTTCGGGAATGGAAGAACTCCCCCTCTGAGTCCCAGGTCCGTCGTGGTAGCTTGGTGGGACCCATCCTGAAATTTCTTGACAGGGACGTAGACCATGGAGTCGATGTGGAATTTGCCAAACGGCGTGACGTCCGTGGATGGAATCCAATTCTGAGCGCTGGGAAATCCGAATGCCAGAGAACTGGAGGCTAGGATGAACAGAAGAGGCAGGGTCAGTATCCGAAGAATGCGGGTCATGGGCTCTCCTTTCGTGGTTGGTTGAAACCTTCAACTCACCCCGACAGCAAAAGGAGGACCAAACCGCTTGGTTGTCGGAGGAAGTTTATGAAGGAGCGGGAATTCAGATGCTTATAGAGAGGATCTGAATTCCACAGACGCTGGTGGGATCGGGAGTTGGTGAAAACGTAAGCAATGGGAAATTAGGTGTGCTTCTATTTCATGCAGTGTTTTTGCAGGGAACCAGAAAATGATATCGGCAAGGTTGCGAAGGGCGCGGCTTGCCGCGCCCCTACGGTTGGTCTTTATTTCCCCCGGTAAACGGTATTGATGAAACCGCTTTTCTCGATCTCTGCTACGACGCTGTTATCCACGATGTCTTCCGCCTTGAGTTTCACTCCCGGGCGAGAGGCCAAAACGTCCTTCACCTGGTCCTCGGACCCTTCCATCGTCACATAGGGCACGCGCTCGTAAAGCTTGGCGGTGATGTCGTACCCTTCTTCCAGGTACTTCTCGTTGTTCTGCCGGCTGTACTTGGCTACGATCTTCTTGGTTTCCACCTTGTCCGTCTTGAAGAAGTGGGTGCCCTCGATCATGGCCATGGAGGCTCGTTTGATGAGATCGCGGTTGGAGGCCAGGAAGCTTTTGGTGGTAGCGCCGCAAATGTAAGGAAACGGCAGCTTCTGGGACACGCTGCCGGTATCGGCAAGGATCCGGTACTCGACTCCTTCCGCCAGCGCCATGACTCCCGGCGAGGCGGAGAGGGCAGAGATCTTGCCCGTGCGCAGTGCGGATACCCGATCGATTCCTCCTCCCACTTGCAGAATCGGAACATCCTTACCGGGGGTAAGTCCCATGCTCTTGATCAGAAACCGGGCTGCTACATCGGAAGCGCTGCCGAAACGGCTCACGCCGACCGCCTTCCCTTTGAGATCTGCCGCAGTTTTAATGGAGGGACTGGACACGAGCTGATAGGGGAGAGTGTTGATGAAGCAGGAAACCATCACCATGTTGCCCCCACTGGCGTCGGCAGCGGCAACACCGCTTCCGCTGACGTTGCCGAACGGCACGGATCCGCCGATGATACTCTGGACGGAAACCGTGGTGCTGCCGATGTAGAGGAGTTCGGGATCCATGCCGTATTTCTTGTAGAATCCCTTATCTTTGGTCACCCACCAGACGGCGTTCACGACGTTCGTGGAGCTGTAGGAGAAGCGCAGCTTTTCCTCAGCCCGCCCTTGAGAAAGGAGGAGGAAGAGTGCGCAGGCAACCAGGCAAGAAGCAATCCATATCCGCCTCATAAGATGATTCCTCCTTTTTTGAATCGATTCTTTTCTCCAGACCCTTATCGACTCTCAAGACTAATCAGGTACGGATCAGGTCTCTCATCGTCTCCCAAGGTGAGGAGTCGGTATCGGTTATTGAACTGCTCAGAATCTGAACCGGAATTGCCACAAAGATAACAAAGATCACTCCCTCTCGCAAGGCAAAATCAAGAAAATCATGGCTTGTTCCGGCATGGCATAGGCTCCTGCGGAGTTCCATGCCGGGGCTGACCGGCAAGTCTTCGCATGATACCCGCGAATCTTCCGGCGAATGTTGACAACAAAGGGAAACGGGGATATGGTGATGTCGAATCCTTCCTTTGTAACGAGCTGCTGGACTTCGGTCCGGCACGTGGGTCCCTTCCCTAGAGGTGAGATCCGAGACCGACTTGAAGGGATCGAGTTACGGTCGATCTCCAAACTCGAGGTCCTTAAATGAAACGACTGAAGAAGAGTTTCCTCTTTTGTACTCTGGCTATTTTCCTGTTTTGCTCGGTTGCCAACGCAAAGGGATTATTTGGTTTCGATCATCGGGTGACTAAAGACACAGGAGGTATCTGGCATTACCACGACAATTTGCCGATTTATCTTGGAGGCGCCGTTATCGGGAGTGCGATCTTGGAGGGGTCGGATAACCGCTTTGGAAAGACCATGTGGCAGAGCGTGGAC